>NZ_JAKMRU010000012.1:0-50369 GCF_025772235.1 Campylobacter sp. IFREMER_LSEM_CL1085
ATTCATTTAAAGTCCAAATTTTTATTTTATTATATCAAAATTACTATATTTTATAAAAACATTAAAACAAGGTATTTTTTATCCTTGAAATTTGTTTTTGGAGATTTTTATTTATCAATTCTTTTTCTAAATTTGTAATATTTTTTTCTAGACTTTCTTGTAATTTTTTTATATGACCTATTATAAGTTCTAACCATTCTAAGTGTTCTTTAATCCAAAGATAATTTTTGTTAAAAACATCTTCTTTTGTTTTTGGGTTAAGTACATAAATTCTGGCAAGATTAAGCTCAAATTGAGTGTTTAAAGGATTAACTAATTCTTTTAAAACATTTATTTTTTCAAATTTAGTTTTAAAACAATCTAATTCTTTAATCAATAATGAAAAATTCTTTTCATCATTTCCTATAAAATTTAGTTTGTTTGATAAGTGAATGCATTCTTTGATTAAAGTGTGGCTTAGTTTTAAAACTTGATGAATTTTGTAAAATGCTTTTAACATTAATTCTTTTTGCTTGTTCTCATTTAATTTTTCAAGTTTAGCAAAAGGTTTTTTGAGTTCTTTTATTAGTAGTTCTTTGCATACTTGCTTAAATGGTTTTTCTATGGTATGATTAATTCTGGCTCCACCTTCGGTGCAATTATAGGTTGTGATATTAAGAAATTTCTTTGCATTAAAAACAGCTTCTTCTATTTGGGTTTTAAAAAGTATCCAAATTTCATTTGTTTTTACATAATGATTCCCATTGTAAGCTAATGTTGTTAAGCTATAATCAATTTCTTGAGGATCATAAGTATCATATTTTCCATAGTAATATTCTTCAGGATGTGAAGCTCCATCATCAGCATAAGCTAAGTCTTGGCCTATAAATATAATGTTTTCAAAATCTAAATTTAGGGCTAAAAAATATGCCATAGTCGCTACACTGTGCCCCATATCCATATAGCCAAAATTATGCAGCCCTATAAAGTGTGTAAAAAAAGTATAATAATTAATTAAAGTTGTTTTTCTATATTTGCTTTTAAGATGTTTAAATGTAATAGGATGGATTAAAGATTTTAAAACAAACACTATATTCTTATCAAAATCACCAAAATCATTATTAAAAAATTCTGAAGTTTCTATTATTCTTTCTAAAGATAATACATAATCAGGTTTTATATTGTGTTTTGCTAGTATAGGATAAGCACTATCAGCACAAAATATACTAGCATAATTAGCATATTGCTTTAATAAAGGAAGTTGTTTTATTAGTGATGGTCCTGTAGAAACTATGATTGCGTTTTTTGCTTGTTTTTTTCTTTTTAAAAGTAATTCTTTGAAAGAATAATTTGAGATAATATCAGGAAGATTGTAAACAAAATTTTCTATACCTTGTAAGGCATCAATGGAATCGTTTCCATATCTGAAAATAGATTTTTTTATGTATATTTGCATGTTTTTATTGGTTTGTATAATATCTTCTTGATATTTTTCATAATAATCGCAGTGCAAATCTAAAAAATATGTTCTTAAAAAATTAAAAAAAGGACTATTTGAACAAATTTCTTCAAAAATATTAACATCGATCGCGCTGGTATCTAAAATAATCAAAGAATTATTTTCTAATTCCTCACTAAAATCTATACATTGAAAACTTAGATAAATAAATTCTATTTCTTTTTCAAAAATAACTATTTTTTGTCTATTTTTGTTTTGTAAAAGGGCTTTATATAAAATTCCATTACCAAAACCATAAAAATAAAGCACAGGATATAAAAGATATTTATCATTATATAAGTTTAGTTTTTCATTTAACTCATTAAGAGTATTGCTATATAGTGTATACCCCCCCCCATGATGTATAAAATTAATATCTAGGGAGTCTTTTCCTTGTAGAATTTGGAAATTTTGGGGTTTAAAATTTTCTAATTTTTCTTTTAATTTTTTATTTTTTAAAGCTTCTAAATTTTTATTAAAAATATGTTTTTCCATGATTATTCCTTGAAATGTTTTTCTTCTAAAGCTTTAGCAAATTCTATATCACAACTTGCTTTTTTACCAAGCATGATAGGTAAAAATTTAGGATGCAAACCTAGGCTTGGTCTTACGCTTTTTATATTTTCTTGTGTGAAAATATCACCTTTTTTGATGTCTTTGCTTGCGTATAAACTTCTTGCAAAATGGCGGTTTTTTAAAGTTTTTTCATCCATGCTAAATTCTTTGTTTCCTAAAGCTTGCTCGCTTAAACGCACCATAGAACACATTTGCTTAAACTCCTCAAAATCAAGACTAAATTTAGCATCAGCACTATTTAAAGTTTTGTCTAATATAAAATGTTTTTCTATGACTCTTGCGCCAAGAGCTACGGCTAAAGTTGGTGCTAAAAATCCCTCGCTATGATCACTTAAACCAATAATAGTGTTAAATTTTTCTTGTAAAGTTTTTATGACATTTAAATTTAAATCACAAATTTGTGAAGGATAAGCCGAGGTGCATTTAAGCAAAATCAAATTCGGATTGTTTTCTTCTTTAAAAATTTTAACAATCATTTCAAGTTCTTCTTCATAGGCTATGCCTGTAGAAACTAAAGTAGGTTTGTTTTCTTTTGCTACATAACGCACAAAATCATAATCATTTGCTTCAAAGGAAGCGATTTTATAAGCTGGGGGATTAAATTGCCTTAAAAAATTTACATCTTCCTTAGAAAAAGGACTAGAAAAGCAAATTAAACCTTCATTTTTAGCACATTCAAAAAGTTTTTCATGCCACTCATAAGGAGTTTTAGCTTCTTCGTAGAGCTCATATAATTTGCGTCCATGCCATAAACCACCTTCAATAATAAAATCTTTTTTGTCAGAATTTAGTGTTAAGCTATCTGGGGTATAGGTTTGAATTTTTATAGCATCAGCTCCTGCTTGTTTGGCTGCTTGTATAGTTTTCAAAGCTATTTCAAGATTATTTGCATGATTGGCTGAAAGTTCAGCGATGATGAAAACTTTTTCATTTGTGTTAAAATTTTCTATAAACATTAAAAAACCTTTTTTAATTTAAATAAAAATTTACTATATTTTATATTTTAATTATTAATTATGATTAAAGGTTTATTTAGTAAAATAAATTTATTATAAAGTTATCTAAGGAAAAAACTATGACTAAAACACTAGAATATTCGATTTATCACTTTTGTGAACACATTTTAAAACTTAAAATTACACCAACAAGCGTGATTAGAGGCGAGCTTTATGGGGCTTCTATACCTTTGTATTTTAAAGATGAAGAATATAGTTTTTATCTGTTTTTTCAAAAAAAGGCTCTTAATGAGATTGCGCAATTTTTATTGCATGAAGAGTTAAAAGAAGATGATCTAGCAGATTTAGTAAAAGAAGTAGCTAATCAAATTATAGGTTATGCCAAAAAATTACTTAATGACACTAATGGCAAAGATGAATATCGCTTGGGTGTTCCTGAATATTTAGGACGTATTGATGGATTTTCAAAAATCAAACTCAAAGAAAAATTTACTTATGAAATGAAAAATGCTCGTTTTAGAATAGGTTATAAAAAATTATGATAGAAGATCATTTAGGATTGTTGCAATCTTATGAAGATATTTTAGATATTAGCGTTGATTTTGTTAGTGAGCTTGGTACTACTAATATGAGTGTAAGAGAACTTTTAAAGCTAGAAGTTGGTTCTGTGATAGACCTTGAAAAGCCAGCGGGTGAAAGCGTGGAACTTTATTTAAATAGAAGAATTTTTGGAAAAGGTGAGGTAATGGTGTATGAGAAAAACCTTGCTATAAGGATTAATGAAATTTTAGATTCTAAATCAGTATTGCAGTATTTCAAAAAAGAATTGCAATGAAATTTATTTGGATTTTACTACTTGCTTTACCTCTTTTTGGGGCAAAAATTCTTGATTACAATATTTATCCAAGAGAAGATAGGGTGGATATTACTTTTTCATTTGATGTTCCTTATAAAGAAGGTATTAGTCAAAAGAAAAAAGATGGTATTATTATTTTTACTTTAAATGCTAAAAGTGCAAAAGAGGAAGATAGAGCGTTAAATTCTGATATTATAAAAAAAATTAAAATTTTTTCAGAAGATAAAAAAACTTTTATAGCTTTAAGTGTAGGTGATAAAATACAAATTACCGCTGATGCGATTGGCGAATATGGTTTAAGGTTGCGTGCTCAAAAAGAAGGTGTAAATTTAAGTACTAAAAAAAGCTTAGAGGAAAAAAACGAGGAAATAAAAATGCAAGAATATGATTTTACAAATTATATTTTAGTTGTAAGCGTTTTGATACTTTTGCTTGTTGGACTTTGGTTTTTAAAAATATATCTAAGACAAAAACACCCTTTAGATAGGAATTTTAATTTAATCTTTCAAAGACCACTTGATAGACACAATCAACTTGTAGTTTTTGAGTATGGTTTGAAGCGTTATACTATGATTATAGGAAACTCTAATGTGGTATTAGAAACAAATGAAGCTTTGATAAAAAATGAAGAACAAAACAAAGCACCTCAAAAGCCAAAAGAAAAAGATTTTGACTCTTATTTTGAAGAAAATAAACAAAGATTGCAAAATTTACTTTTAAAACAAAATAATTAATTTTGCTGATTAAAAGCTAAAATGATAAGTTTTGGCTTCGAAATTTTTTTGATTTCTTCTTTTGAAAAATAAATTTGTTTTTTAGTCGAGTATATATACAAAGTATGATTTTTTAGCGTGAAATCAAGATTCTCATCAGTGTCTTTTGCAAGTTTTTTTGATAAAGCTAAAATAAAATTAAGCCAAGCTAATATGTGATTATTTGGTAGTAAATCTTTTATATTTTCTATCGCAAATGGATTGATTTTTTTTCCATTGGCTTTTAAAATAGTAGAAATTAATAAAATTTCTTTATGTGAAAAACCAAAATGCAGGCTATTTAGAGCTATATAAGCACTATGTTCATTGGCAAAATAGAAATTAATTCTCTCGCCTATATGCGATAATTTTGCAGCATTTATAAGATCTTTTTTAAAAGCAAGATTAATTTTATGGATAGGCAAAAGAGTATCAAATAGTTTATTTGCAAAATAAGCACTTTTATCATTATAATCTATACTAAAACGATCTTGTATAGATTTTAAGCTTGGATTGAAATTCGGAGGAAATTTGGCATTAAATTTTGAAAAATCCGTTGTTTCGTTTTTTATTTTAGTATATTTTTGAAAAAGATTAGATAAAAATACACCTTCTCTAACACCCACTGCAGAGGTGATGATATTTTTAGCTTTTAAATTTTTTGCTAGTGCTAAAAATATCACACATCCTTCTTTTATAGTATCAAAACGATCTTTTTTTATGTTAAAATCATTTAAATTTTTAGCATTTTGAATTTTTTCTATGTGATTTTTTTCTTTTTCAAAACTATAACTAAAATTATGAATCATTTTTAACGGGTAAGAGTTTTTTTTCATTATAGAATTTGACAATGCCCTTAAACTTCCACCTATGGCAATGATATTTTCATTTTGAAAATGCTTTGGAACTTGTTTTAGTGCTTCTTGTATAAATTGGTCTAGTGCATTAAATTTTTTTGTATCGTAAAAAATTTCTTTTAATCTTACTGTGCCAAGATCAAGTGAAATACAATCTACAATCTTACCTTCTTTGATTAAACAAAGCTCAGTCGATCCTCCACCTATATCTATAGTGGTGGCATTTTGAATATCTGATAGTAAATTTAGCGCAGCAAGCCCACCTAAAAATGACTCTGTTTTTCCATTAATACATTTTATATTTAAACCTACATTTTTTGCTATTCTAGCTATGAAATCTTTAGCATTGGGCGCATCTCTTAATGCAGAAGTTCCAACAGCAATAATTTTTCTACATTTTTCTTTTAAAGCTTTTTCCTTAAAATAAGTTAAAGCTTTTTCGGCTTTAAGCATGGCTTCTTCTTGAAGAATTTTATTATTATTGTAAGCATTTTCTCCAAGTCTTACTTTCTTTTTGTGCTCACTACAAATGAAAAAACCATATCTTGAGGTTTTTTCAAAAACTACCATACGAACGGAATTAGAGCCAAGGTCAATTACTGCTGTTTTTTTAGCCATTAAATATCTTTATTTTTATGTTTTAAGCGAAGCTCATCAATGCTTTCTACATTATCAGGATCAGGTATGATACAATCTACTGGACAAGCTACTATACAAGCTGGTTCTGAAAATTCATTCACACATTCAGTACAAAGATCAGGATCTATGACATAAATTGGATCATTATCATAGATTGCTTCATCGGGACATTCTTCCCTACATGCATCACAGGATATGCATTCTCTAGTGATTAAAAGTGACATATTTTTTTCCTTTTTATAAGTAATAAAGCAAACTTATACTATATAAAAACTTATAGGTAATTTAAAATGAAAGAAAAAACAAAATCTACTTTTTAGAATGATTAAATCATTCTAAAATTTTAGTTAGTTTTTTTAGGAAAACAAAAACGATACCCTCTACGACGCACGGTTTCTATGGTAGAGATATTAAGCGGTTTATCCATTTTTTGTCTTATTTGATTGATTGCAACCTCTATAACATTTGGAGTTACAAGTTCAGGTTCTTCCCAAATAGCATCTAAAAGTTGTTCTTTTGACACAATCTGATCTGAATGTCTAGCTAAATGAGTTAAAACTTCAAAAGGTTTTCCTTTTAATTCTATATCTTTTCCTTGATAAGTGATTTTTTCTTCATCAGGATCAATCACTAAATCATCGATTTTGATCACATTTGTTCCGCCAAATCTAAGTCTAGCTTCAATTCTCGCCATTAAAATTTCAAAATCTAAAGGTTTTTTTATATAATCATCTGCTCCAGCTTTCAAAGCTTTGATTTCATTTTCTTTATCTGCTTTTGCGCATATTGTAACTATAGTGGTTCTTGGAGATTTTTGCTTAATGGCATTAATTAAATCACTTGCGTCATTATTGCCAATAGTCCAATTTGATAATACTAAATCATAGTGTCTAATACCTATAAAATACTCAGCGTCTTTAAAATTTTCTGAAGTATCACTTTGGTAGCCAAACTCATTTAAGGTATTTGATAGAGTTTTATTAAGTGATGCTTCATCTTCTACAACTAAAATACGCATTTTATTCCTTTGAAGATAGTTTTAGTGCAAAAGTATAACACAAATTAAGCAAATGTTCAAAATTCTTTAAAAAAATTTTAATATTTTTTACTCAGACTAGCTCCAACGCATGCATTTTTGATAATATCAGGTTTGTAACAAGTGATATTTATAAATTTAAGCTTTTTATTATGTTTTTTAATATCCTTGCATATGTATTTTAAAGATTTTTCTATAGTTTTAAATTTTTTCTTTTTATAAATTTTTTCTATTCTAATACAAAGTTTTGCATAATCTAAAAATTTTTTACTTTTAGCTTCTAGTTCTATAATAACTTTTTGTTCTTGAATTCTTTCAAAATCCAAAAGCCCTATAATACATTTAAATTCTAAACTGACTTTTATATGACTTTGCATTCTTGTTTTCCAATAAGTCTTAAAATATTTGGTATATGTTTATAAATTACTATAAATGCAATAACAAAAATTGGTGCATGGGTGTTGATCACAGGCATGTCATAATGAAAAATAAATGAAGTAGCTATTAAAACAATTAAAGCTCCTAATGAAGCTAAGCTTGAAATTTTAAATACCTTTCCTATGATAAACCAAGCTAAAACCGCAGATATTATTTCAAAAGGTAAAAATACTGCTAAAACCCCAGCCCCTGTAGCCACTCCTTTGCCACCTTCAAATTTTAAATAAGGAGAAAAGCAGTGCCCAAATACTGCTAAAACAGCCATAGTCCATAAGATATTTTCATCATAGCCCATAAATTTTGCCACTAATATAGGTATGATTCCTTTTAATGCGTCTAAAATAGCGGTTGCAATAGCAAGTATTTTAGCTAGTTTAGGATCGCTTTCTTTTACTACCCTTAAAACATTTGTAGCGCCTATACTTTTGCTACCCATATTTTTAATGTTTGTTTTAGCAAAGATTTGAGCTAGTAAAAGCCCAAATGGTATAGCGCCTATGAGATAAGCTAAAAGATAGATTATTAAATTTTCCATTTACTTTTCCCTAAGATTTTTGTAAAACTCTGTAATAATAGCAAAAAACCCTGAAATAAATATTTAAGAGATATTTTCTCCTATAATAATTTTTATTGTTAAATATAAATTTTTTATATTATTTAAAGAAAATTATAGATATATTTTCAATAAGTTTATTTTAAATAGGCTTTATTTTATCTTATTTAGGAGTAGATAATGAAAAAAATTTCATTATTAGTTGCATCATCATTATTAGTTGCATCAACTGCTTTTGCTAACGATAAAGCTTTGCTTGATGAAGCAAAAGCTGCAGGTTTGGCGCCTTTACCAAAAGATCAGACAGGTGTTGAAAAACTATTAAAAGAAATGGGTATTAAAGCTAGTAAATTCTCTAAAGAGAAAGCTAACCTTGGTAAAAAGCTGTATTTTGAGCCAAGACTTTCTAAAAGTGGTTTGATTTCTTGTAATACCTGTCATAATTTAGGTATGGGTGGTACTGATGGTATAGCGGCTGCTGTAGGACATAAATGGACAGCTAATCCTCATCATTTAAATTCGCCAACAGTTTATAACTCAGTTTTAAATTCAACTCAATTTTGGGATGGTAGAGCAGGAACTTTAGCAGACCAAGCAAAAGGGCCAATCGAAGCAGAACCTGAAATGGCAACTCCTGCTAAATTAGCAGTAGAAAAAATAGCTTCTATGCCAGAATATGTAAAAGAATTTAAAAAAGTTTATGGTAGCAGTGGAGTAACTTTTGATAATATTGCAGATGCTATTGCTACATTTGAAAGAACACTTTTAACTCCATCTAAAATTGATAAATTCTTAGAAGGTGATACAAAAGCATTAAATAAAAAAGAAAAAGAAGGTTTGAAAACTTTCATCGATAAAGGCTGTACAGCTTGTCATACAGGGGTAAATTTAGGTGGTAGTATGCAGGCTTTCCAAGTAGCAGCTAAATATAAATTTGCAAATGTAGGAGATTTTAAAGGTGATGCAAATGGCTTAGTTAAAACTCCAACCTTAAGAAATATTGCTGAAACTGCTCCGTATTTTCACAATGGTGCTATTTGGTCTTTACAAGAAGCAATCAAAGAAATGGGCAGTGTGCAACTTGGCATAGAAATTTCTGATAAAGAAGCAGCTTCTATAGAAACTTTCTTACATGCCCTAACAGGTAAAAAACCAAGCATTACTTACCCTCAACTTCCAAAAGCAACTGAAAAAACTCCAAAACCAGAGCTTTAATTTAAATCTTAAGACGCTTTTTTGCGTCTTAAGCTTACTTTATATAAAATCAAGATATAATTACTGCTTTTAGCCATTAAAGCTTTCTAAATTTATGTTTATGCATAATGCTTTATGGTGCTACCAAAATATTTTAAGAAAGGATAGCTGTATGTATGCTATTATAAAACACAGTGGAAAACAATACAGAGTAAGCCAAGGTGATGAGCTTAAACTAGATCGTTTTGAAGCTGAAGCAAAATCAAGCATAGAAGTAAGTGAAGTTCTTGCTATATGCGATAAAGAATTAAAGGTAGGTGCGCCGTTTGTTGCGGGTGCAAAAGTTGTTTTAGAAGTGATTGCTCATGGAAAAGACAAAAAAGTTGTGATTTATAAAAAAAGACGCAGAAAAGACTCAAAATTAAAACGCGGTTTTAGAAGACAATTTACTCGCGTTAGAGTAGTAGATATTAAAGCTTAAGGAGTAAAGAATGGCACACAAGAAAGGTCAAGGTTCAACTCAGAATAATCGTGATTCTATAGGTCGTCGTCTAGGTGTTAAAAAATTTGGTGGAGAATTTGTTCGCGCTGGCAACATCATCATCCGCCAAAGAGGAACAGCAACTCATGCGGGTAATAATGTAGGCATAGGAAAAGATCATACAATTTTTGCTTTAATTGATGGTTTCGTAAAATTCGAAAGAAAAGATAAAAATAGAAAAAAAGTTTCTGTTTATCCTGCATAATTTTAAGGCTACTTTGTAGCCTTTTTCTTCTTTTTAATCTTAATATATTAAAAAAAATATAATATCATTTTAAAAATTTATACTTTGGTGATTGTATGTTTATAGATAATGTGAAATTAGTTTTAAGTTCAGGTAATGGTGGCAAAGGTGCTGTGAGTTTTCGCCGTGAAAAACATGTTCCACTCGGTGGGCCTGATGGTGGCGATGGTGGAAATGGCGGCGATGTATATTTTATATGTGATAATAATACCCATACGCTAGCGCACTTTAAAGGTAAAAAAGAACTTAAAGCACAAAATGGCCAGCCAGGCTTAGGTCGTAATAAAAACGGCAAAAGAGGGGAGAGTTTAGAATTAATCGTTCCTCAAGGCACTCAAGTAATTGACGCACAAAGTGGGGAAGTTTTGCTTGATATGTTAGTAGAGGGCCAAAAAGAATTATTTTTAAAAGGCGGTAAAGGTGGTCTTGGTAATACTCATTTTAAAAACTCTACTAATCAACGCCCAGATTATGCCCAACCGGGTGTGGCAGGAAAAACCTTAAGTGTGCGCTTAGAATTAAAACTCATAGCAGATGTTGGACTTGTGGGCTTTCCAAATGTAGGAAAATCCACTCTTATAAGCGTAGTATCTAATGCAAGACCTGAAATAGCTAATTATGAATTTACTACTTTAACTCCAAAACTTGGCATGGTTGAAGTAGATGATTATAATTCTTTTGTGATGGCAGATATCCCAGGTATTATAGAAGGTGCAAGCGATGGTAGGGGTTTGGGACTTGAGTTTTTAAGACACATAGAAAGAACTTCTTTTTTGCTTTTTGTGCTTGATCCATTAAGAGATATGAGCTTAAAAGAGCAATTTTGTATTTTAAGAAAAGAATTGGAAAAATTTTCAAGCAAGCTTTATGCAAGAAATTTTGGCTTAATGCTTTCAAAAAGTGATAGCGTAAATTTAGGCGAAGAATTTGCACAAAAAATAGAAGATGATTATAATGAGCTAAAAGCTTATTTGCAAAGTCAAAATAATCCGCAAAGTTTTTTCATCAAGGTTTCAAGCCTTGAAAAAACTGGACTTAAAGAGCTTAAATTTATGCTTTTAGAAGAAGTTAAAAAAATTAGAAGTCAAAATAATCTTTGATGAGTGAAAATTTAACTATAGATTTTATTCAAGAATATATCAAGTCTAATTTTAAAGGCTTGGTATATAAATTTACTTATAAAGAACATAGCTTTTTTTATAATCCCGATAAGGTTTTAAAAAACGGAGTTTATTTTTGCACTATTAAAGAAAATGATGGCATAAATGATAAAGCTTCGAATTTAAATAGAGAAGGTGTATTTCGTCTAAGTTGCTCTCTTTGTGATCAAGATTACCAAAATCTTTTTGGTAAAAAACCTAAAAAAGCTTTAAAGGGTGAGGTTGTTAGTTTAAATTATGATTTTTCTATGCTTGATTTTATCATGCCTCATCCAATTTATGCTTATATGGGATATATTTGCATCAACAACCCTTCTAGAAAAAATTTTGAAATTTTTAAAGATTATCTTGAGCTTTCATATCAAAAAGCTATAAAAACTTATAAAAAAAGGATAGTGGTATTATGAAAAATATCATTTTTATGGGAACTCCATCTTATGCAACTTGTATTTTAAAAGAGCTTGTTGATAAAGGGTTTAATATCCAAGCTTTATTTACTCAACCTGACAAACCTGTGGGTAGAAAGCAAATTCTAACTCCAAGTGATACTAAAAAATTTGTTTTAGAAAATAATTTAAATATAGAAATTTTCACTCCAAAAGACTTAAAAGATGAAAATATAATCAATGGAATAAAAAGTTTAAAACCTGATTTCATAGTTGTTGCTGCTTATGGGAAAATTTTACCAAAAGAAATTTTAGATATTGCCCCTTGTATCAATTTACATGCTTCCTTACTTCCTAAATATCGTGGTGCTTCACCTATACAAAGCGCTATTTTAAATGGGGATAAAATAAGCGGGGTTTGCACTATGCTTATGGAAGAAGGGCTTGATAGTGGTGCAATTTTAGAAAGTATAGAATGTGATATAGAAGGTAAAAATTCAGCTGAAGTGTTTATTATGCTTTCAAATTTAGCAGCTAAGCTTACTGTTTCTACACTTTTGAATTTTGAAAAAATTATCCCAAAAAAGCAAGATGAAAATTTAGTTACACATTGTAAAAAAATCAAAAAAGAAGATGGGTTGATTAATTTGGATAATGCAAGTGAAATTTATCAAAAATTTCTAGCTTTTACACCTTGGCCTGGAATTTTTTTAGAAAATGGTGTGAAATTTTTAGATATAGAATTAGTCGATAGTGAAAAAACTCAAAAATCAGGTGTGATTTTACAAATAGAGAAGGAAGGCTTTTTGCTTTCATGTACAAAAGGTGTTTTAAGGATTAAAAATTTACAAGAAAGTGGAAAAAAGGCTTTAGATGCTAAGACTTATTTAAATGGAAAAAGGTTAAAACTTGGAGATAGTTTATTTTGATGAGCTTGAATCAACTCAAATTTATTTAAGTGATAAAATTCGTAGTGGAGAAATTACTAACAATACAGCCATTTGTGCTTTTATCCAAAGTGCTGGTATAGGTAGTAGGGACAATGCTTGGCAAAGTAAGCAAGGAAATTTACATGTATCTTTTTGCATAAAAACTCAAGAATTAGCACAAGATCTTCCTTTGGCTTCTGCTAGTATATATTTTGCATTTTTAATGAAAGAAGTATTGCAAAGAAAAAATTCGAAAGTATGGATTAAATGGCCCAATGATTTTTATATAGAAGATAAAAAAATAGGCGGTCTGATGAGTTCTAAAATCAATGATTTTTTGGTTGTAGGAATAGGGATTAATCTTAAATATGCCCCATTTAATGCTGAAATTTTAGATATAGAAGTAGATATAGCAAAACTTTTAAATGAGTATTTTTCTTATGTAGATGAGAAAATTTTATGGAAGAATATTTTTAGCAAGTATATGCTAGAATTTGAAAAATCAAGAAATTTTTTTATACATAATGAAGGTAAGATTTTATCTTTAAAAGATGCTTTATTGTATAAAGATGGTTCTATATTGTTAGATAATAAAAGGATATATAGTTTAAGATGAGTGAGATAATAACTATTGCAAATCAAAAAGGTGGGGTAGGTAAAACTACTACCGCTATTAATCTAGCGGCTTCTTTAGCAGTAGCTGAAAAAAAGGTTCTTTTGATAGATATTGATCCACAAGCTAATGCTACAACAGGACTTGGTTTTAATAGAAGTAATTATGAGTATAATATTTACCATGTTTTTATAGGCAGGAAAAAACTTTCTGAAATCATTTTAAAAACTGAACTTCCACAATTATACTTAGCTCCATCAAATATTTCTTTGGTTGGAATTGAACAAGAAGTAGTAAAAGAAAGCGGAGAATATAGAACGATTTTAAGAGAAAAAATTAAAGAAATTGCTAAAGATTATGATTTTATTATCATAGACTCACCTCCTGCACTTGGAAGTATTACGGTAAATGCTTTTGCAGCAAGTGATAGTGTTATTATCCCTATACAATGTGAATTTTATGCGCTTGAGGGTGTTGCGATGGTTTTAAACACCATAAAATTTGTGAAAAAAACTATCAATCCAAAGTTAAAAATAAAAGGTTTTTTACCAACTATGTATAGCTCACAAAATAATCTTTCAAAAGATACTGTGGAGGATTTAAAGCAAAATTTCAAGCAAAAGCTATTTAGAACAGGTGATAATGAAGATGATTTTATTATCATACCAAGAAATGTAAAACTTGCTGAAAGTCCAAGTTATGGAAAACCTATTATACTTTATGATATAAAATCCCCAGGTTCAGTAGCATATCAAAATTTAGCACATTCTATATTAGGATAAAAAATGGCAAAAAAAAGTGCATTAGGAAGAGGTTTAAGTAGTATTTTGGCTGATATTGATGAGGTTTATGAAAAAGAATTGGGATCAAAAGAAGGCAAAATAGAAGAAATTGATATAGATTTAATTAGTCCAAATCCTTATCAGCCAAGGAAAAATTTTGATACACAAGCTTTAGAAGAGCTTGCGGGGTCTATTAAAGAATATGGTTTAATTCAGCCTATTGTAGTTTTTAAAAAAGATGAATTTGATTATATTATAATAGCTGGCGAGAGAAGATTTAGAGCATGTAAGCTTTTAGAAAAAGAACAGATTAAAGCCGTAGTTTTAAATGTGGATGATATAAAATTACGCGAGCTTGCTTTGATTGAAAATATCCAAAGGGAAAATTTAAATCCTATAGAATTGGCACATTCTTATAAAGAATTATTGGAAATTCATGACATAACTCAAGAAAAATTAGCAGATCTTATTCACAAGTCAAGACCACAAATTGCTAATACCTTAAGACTTTTAAATTTAAATGAGCAAACACAAAATTTCATTATAGAAGGTAAAATTTCACAAGGTCATGCAAAAGTTTTAGTAGGACTTGAAAAAGAAGAAGAAAAAATGATAGTTGATACTATAATAGGTCAAAAACTTAATGTAAGAGATACAGAAAAACTGATTAAAAATTTTAAAAATTCAAATAATTTAGAAAAAAATACAAATTTAAATAAGCAAAATCAATCTATATTAAATTTAAAAGAAAAAATAGAATCTTTTGGATTTAAGACAGTGGTGAAAGATTTAAAAATTATTGTTAATTTTTCTGACGAAAATGAGATTTTAAAATTTTTAAAAATACTAGATTAAATATGCTTTTAGGTATATTTTGGTATAATTGCGCGTTTTATTTAGATTTATTTAGGAGTATTAATGTTTAATGATGTACATTTTTCCATCATGATAGCTACTGGTGTCATTTTTTTGCTCATGATAGCAATTTTAAATTCTATACTCTATAAACCTTTGATTAAATTTATGGATTCTAGAGATTTGACCATTAAAAATGACGAAGAAAAAATGAAAAAAAATTCTGATGATGTTTCAAATGTAGAAAATGAGTTGGAAAAAATTCATATACAAACAAGAGATGAGATTAATCAAATCAAAGCAAAAGCAGTAGAAGAAGCTAAAATAAAACAAGAAAAAGAATTATCAATAAAGAAAAAAGAATTAGAAGAACAAATGCATGTTTTTCTAAAAAGTCTAAGAGAAAAAGAAAAAGAATTAAAAGAAGAGATGCGGTTAAAAATGCCAGAATTTAAGCAAAGCTTTAAAGATAGCTTGAGTAAAATTTAAGGAAGATAAATGTTGAAAAAAATTACATTATTATTGGTGCTTCCTTTTTATGCTTTTGCAGCAGGTAATGGAAGTGGCGAGTATGATATTATCCCAAGAGCAGTTAATTTTGTTTTGTTTGCTGCTATTTTATATTATTTTATAGCAACACCTTTAAAAAATTTTTACCACGGAAGAATTGCAAAAATTGCCTCTAGGATGAATGAAATACAAGAAAAACTTATTGCAAGCAAAAATCATAAATTAGAAATGATGAAAAAACTAGATTTAGCTAAACAAGAAGCAATTAATGCAGTTGCTCTTGCAAAAAAAGAAGCAGAAATCATTACAGATAAAATAGAAGCTGAAACAAAAATGGAGATTAAGGCTTTAGAAAAAACTTATGAAGAACATAAAGAATATGAAATAAGAAGAATGGAAAAAGAAGTTGTGCAAGCGGTTTTAGAAGAAATTTTTGAAGATCAAAGTTTACAGCTTCAGCAAAAAGAAATTTTAAATATCATGATGAAAAAGGTGTCTTGATGGAAAGTGTAATTGCAAAAACCTATGCAAAAGCTATATTAGAAAGAAAAGATTTTGAAAATTTTTATTCAAATTTATTACAACTTAGTTCAGCTTTTGCTTCTGATAAATTTGTAAGTATTTTAAATGCTTATGAGCTTAAACAAGAAAAAAAATTAGATTTTATACTTTCTTTATTAGATAATCCAAGTGATGCTTTTAAAAATTTTATGAGCTTAGTTGTTGGCAACAATAGAGAGATGTTAATTCCAAGCATTACTAAAGAATTGAGTGAACAAAAAGCATTAAAAGAAAATGAATTTTTAGGGCAAGTTTATTCAAAAGAAAAATTAAGTGAAGAAGAAATTAAAAATTTAGAAGAAAAACTTAGTCTTAAATTCAACGCAAAGATTAGATTAGATAGTAAAATAAGTGATAATGACAGTGTAAAAATTAGCTTAGATGGACTTGGTTATGAAATTTCATTTTCAATGCAAAGCTTAAAAGCTAAAATGAATGAATATATATTAAAAGCAATTTAAGGAGACTTGATGAAATTTAAAGCAGATGAAATTAGTTCTATTATAAAAGAAAGAATTGAAAAATTTGATTTTAATCTTGAAATAGAAGAAACCGGTAAGATTATTTCAGTTGCTGATGGTGTTGCTAAGGTTTATGGTCTTAAAAATGCTATGGCCGGTGAGATGGTTGAATTTGAAAATGGCGAAAAGGGAATGGTGCTTAACCTTGAAGAATCAAGTGTTGGTATTGTTATTTTAGGAAAGGGACTTGGCTTAAAAGAAGGAAGTTCTGTAAAAAGATTAAAAAAACTTCTAAAGGTTCCAGTTGGTGATGCGTTGATAGGCCGTGTTGTGAATGCTTTAGGTGAGCCAATTGATGCTAAAGGAGCTATTGAAACAAGTGAATATCGCTTTGTGGAAGAAAAAGCAAAAGGTATTATGGCTAGAAAAAGTGTTCATGAACCATTACATACGGGTATTAAAGCTATTGATGCTTTAGTTCCAATTGGTAGAGGACAAAGAGAGCTAATTATTGGTGATAGACAAACGGGTAAAACTACTGTTGCAATAGATACGATTATTAGTCAAAAAGGTAAAGATGTTATTTGTATTTATGTGGCAATTGGTCAAAAACAAAGCACAGTGGCTCAAGTAGTTAAAAAGCTTGAAGAATACGGCGCAATGGATTATAGTATAGTGGTAAATGCAGGTGCTTCAGATCCTGCTGCATTGCAATATCTTGCTCCATATACAGGTGTAACTATGGGTGAGTATTTTAGAGATAACTCAAGACATGCGTTGATTGTTTATGATGATTTGAGTAAGCATGCTGTTGCCTATCGTGAAATGTCTTTGATTTTGCGTCGTCCTCCGGGTCGTGAAGCTTATCCAGGGGATGTATTTTATTTACATTCAAGATTGCTTGAAAGAGCAAGTAAATTAAGTGATGAGCTTGGTGCAGGAAGCTTAACAGCATTACCTATTATTGAAACTCAAGCAGGGGATGTTTCAGCTTACATTCCAACCAATGTTATTTCAATTACCGATGGTCAAATTTTCTTAGAGACAGATTTGTTTAACTCAGGTATTCGTCCTGCGATTAATGTTGGTTTATCTGTGTCTCGTGTTGGTGGTGCTGCACAAATTAAAGCAACAAAACAAGTTTCAGGTACCTTAAGACTTGACTTAGCTCAATATAGAGAATTGCAAGCTTTTGCACAATTTGCAAGTGATTTAGATGAAGCAAGTAGAAAGCAACTTGAACGCGGACAAAGAATGGTTGAAGTTTTAAAGCAACCTCCATATTCTCCGCTTTCAGCTGAAAATCAAGTAGTGATGATTTATGCGGGAACTAAAGGATATTTAGATGATATAGCAGTTTCTAAAATTGGAGAATTTGAAGCAGCTTTATATCCATTTATTGAAGCTAAATATCCAGAAATTTTTGAGCAAATTAGAACCAAAAAGGCTTTAGATAAAGATTTAGAAGAAAAATTAGCTAAAGCATTGAGTGAGTTTAAAGCAAACCACATATAAGGTTTTTAAATGTCTAATTTAAAAGAAATTAAAAGAAAAATAAAAAGTGTTCATAATACACAAAAGACAACTAATGCTATGAAGCTTGTCTCTACTGCCAAATTAAGAAAGGCAGAAGAGGCAGCTAAAAAGTCAAAAGTTTTTGCTCAAAAAATTGATGAAGTTTTATCTGAAATTGCTTTCAAGATTAATCAATACGAAGGACTTGATGATAAACTTCCGTTTTTTAGAAAAAAAGACAATATTGAGAAAATGGATATTATTTTCATTACTGCTGATAAAGGTTTATGCGGTGGTTTTAACATTAAAACTATTAAAACAGTAAATGAAATGCTTGAAGATTGTAAAGCAAAAAAAATCAAAGTAAGATTAAGAGCTATTGGTAAAACAGGTATAGAGTATTTTAATTTTCAAAATATTGAAATTTTAGAAAAATATTTAGACACAAGCTCCAGCCCTGATTATGAAAAAGCTTGTGCTATTATTGAAAATGCAGTTGATGATTTTATAAATGAAGTTACAGATAAGGTTGTAATTGTACATAATGGCTATAAAAATATGATTTCACAAGAAATTCGTATTAATGAATTATTACCAGTGCAAGCTATTGCGAGCAAAGAAGAACAAGAGTCTCAATCTTTAATGGATTTAGAACCTGAAGATGAAGAAATTTTAAATGATTTATTAAAAACTTATTTTGAATATAATATGTATTTTTCTTTAGTTGATTCTTTGGCGGCTGAGCATAGTGCAAGAATGCAAGCTATGGATAATGCAACCAATAATGCAAAAGCTAGAGTTAAACAGCTCAATTTAGCTTATAATAAAGCAAGACAAGAATCTATTACCACCGAATTGATAGAAATTATCAGTGGTGTTGAGTCAATGAAATAAATTTAGGAGTGATGATGCAAGGTTTTATTTCTCAAGTTTTAGGACCAGTGGTTGATGTTGAATTTAAAGAGTATCTTCCACAAATTAACGAAGCTATAATCGTAAATTATGAATTAGAAGGAAAAGAATGCAAGCTAGTGCTTGAAGTAGCTGCGCATTTGGGTGATAATAAAGTAAGAACTATCGCTATGGATATGACTGATGGTCTTGTTAGGGGTTTAACGGCTGTTGCGACTGGAAACCCAATTAGCGTTCCAGTGGGCGAAAAAGTACTTGGAAGAATTTTTAATGTAACAGGTGATTTGATTGATGAGGGCGAAGAGATCAATTTTGATAAACATTGGTCAATCCATAGAGATCCACCTCCATTTGAAGAGCAAAGTACAAAAAGTGAAATTTTTGAAACAGGTATTAAGGTAGTTGATTTGTTAGCTCCTTATGCAAAAGGTGGTAAAGTAGGACTTTTTGGTGGTGCAGGTGTTGGTAAAACCGTTATTATTATGGAGTTAATCCACAATGTTGCATTTAAACATAGCGGTTATTCTGTTTTTGCAGGTGTTGGTGAAAGAACTCGTGAGGGTAATGATCTTTACAATGAAATGAAAGAAAGTAATGTTTTAGATAAAGTTGCATTATGTTATGGTCAAATGAATGAACCACCAGGAGCAAGAAATCGTATTGCTTTAACAGGTCTTACTATGGCTGAGTATTTTAGAGATGAAATGGGACTTGATGTATTGATGTTTATTGATAATATCTTTAGATTTTCACAATCAGGTTCTGAAATGTCGGCACTTTTAGGAAGAATTCCTTCAGCCGTTGGCTATCAACCAACTTTAGCTAGCGAAATGGGTAAATTCCAAGAAAGAATTACTTCAACTAAAAAAGGTTCTATTACTTCAGTTCAAGCAGTTTATGTGCCAGCAGATGATTTAACAGACCCTGCTCCTGCAACTGTTTTTGCGCATTTAGATGCAACTACGGTTTTAAATAGATCAATTGCTGAAAAAGGTATTTATCCAGCTGTTGATCCGCTTGATTCTACTTCAAGAATGCTTGATCCGCAAATTATTGGTGAAGAGCATTATAAAGTAGCTCGTGGAGTACAATCAGTACTTCAAAAATACAAAGATTTGCAAGATATTATTGCTATTTTAGGTATGGATGAATTGAGTGAAGAAGATAAATTGATCGTTGAAAGAGCAAGAAAAATTGAAAAATTCCTATCTCAACCATTCTTCGTTGCTGAAGTATTTACAGGAAGTCCTGGTAAATATATTAGTTTAGAAGATACAATAGCAGGTTTTAAAGGTATTTTAGAAGGAAAATATGACCATTTACCTGAAAATGCTTTCTATATGGTAGGTGGAATTGATGAAGTTATTGAAAAAGCAGAAAAACTTAAGGCTTAATAATGGATAATTTAATACATATAGAGGTGGTAACGCCTCTTGGTATGATTTACAATGATAATGTAAAATCTATTGTTCTTCCTGGAAGTGAAGGTGAATTTGGTGTTTTAAAAGGACATGCATCCTTAATTTCTTCTTTAAGGGCAGGGATTATAGATATAGAAAAATCAGATTCTACCCATGAGTTAGTTGCTATTGATTCAGGTCATGCGAAAGTTTCTGAAACGAAAGTAAGTGTTTTAGCAAAAGGTGCTGTGTGGGTTGGAGGAAATAGTGATAGTGAAATAGCAAAAAGATTAGCAGATGCAAAAGATTTAATCAAATCTATGAGTAGTGATAGTGTTGCTTTAGCTTCTACTTTTGCTAAGATGGATAATAATGTAAGGCAAAAATAGTGGATTTTCAATCAATTTTTCATTTTTTTGAAAATACAAGCTTAATTACTTATATTGTATTGGCTTGGCTTTCGGTGTATTTTATACTTAGTTTTAGCATTTTATTCTCAAGATTAATGCTTATTAATAAATGGATGCAAGATGAAAGTCAGGCTTTAGAAGCTTTGATGAGAGGAGAGAGGGATTTAAGCCAAAGTGCATCAATTTTAAAAAAATGTATTGAGATTGATGAAACTAAGATGAATATTTATAAAAATTCTGTTGAAAAAAAAGCCACAATTGGATTAACTTGGCTTAGTATTATTGCTTCAACCTCTCCTTTTATAGGTCTTTTTGGTACAGTTATTTCTATACTTGAAACTTTTGGTGGTTTAGAAATGCAAAATTCTTTGAGTATTATTGCACCAAAAATTAGTGAAGCTTTGGTAGCTACAGGTTGTGGAATTTTAGTGGCAATTCCCGCATATAGTTTTCATTTGATTATCAAACGCAAAGCTTATGAACTAATTAATATTTTAGATAGTGAGATAAAAGTATTAGTAAGTTCAGCAAAGGTTTAATTGATGTTTTTAGAAGAAAAACCCGAACTAAATATTACACCTTTAGTGGATATTATGCTTGTATTGCTTGCTATTTTAATGGTAACAGCACCAAGTATTACATATGAAGAAAAAGTTCAACTTCCTCAAGGTTCACAAAAAACTTCAAGTGCTCCAAATATCAAAAGTTTAATTATAACAATTAATGCAAAAAAAGAAATTTTTATAGGAAAAGATAAATTTAATTTTTTAAGTTTTGCGGATAATATGAATGCATTAAAAGTGCAATATAATACTCAAGAAACAGTTTTCATTAGAGCGGATAAGAATTTAAAATATGATGATGTAATGAGTGTTTTAAGAACAATGAAGCATTTGGGTTTTCAAAAAGTTGCTTTGCAAACTGAGTAAAAAATGGAAGAAAATTCTACATATAATTTTAAAGCTTTTACTTATGCGATTTTAGTTTATTTTTTTGTTGTTTTTTTAGTATTTTTTAAGTTAGTCGAATATAAGCCAAAAGCTATTGAATATACTAATGATCCTAATAGTTTTATTAATATAGAACTTGGAGATAGTATAAATCAAAATCAAGTAAATATGATACAAGAGTTACAAAAGGAAAATTTGCAAAGTTTATTTGAAGAGAATCTTTTGCAAAAATACACTACAAATAAAAATGTTAATACTCAAAATGTAGAACAACAAGCTAGTGTTTTCAATGAGTTATTTGGCAAAATAGAAGACTATCAAGAAGAAAAAACTACAAAAGTGCAATCTTCAATGCCATCGAAAAAACCCACTTTTACTCAAAGAGAAAAAATCAATGATTTTTCTAAGCAATTAAATGAAAATCTACAAATTAATCAAGAACTAGGACAATCTGTTATAGAACAAAAAATAGGAGTTTATGATCAATTTTTAGGTGCTGTTAGAAAACATCTTGAAGATAGATGGAGAATATACAATCCTAGTGGTAATTTAAGTATAGAAGTAGAATTTGTAATTGATAATAACGGATATTTTTATTTGTTAAGTACCACTAGTGCACATAGTGATAATTTTGATAAAAAGGCAAAAGAATTTTTACAAAATTTAGAAGGAAAATACATAACTTTACCTCCAAATGGTAAAATAAGAAAAATTAAAATGAAACTTAGTGATATAATTGAGTTTAAAACGGAGAAGTGATGAAAAAAATATTAGCGTTTTTATTTTTTTGTTCAGTATTATTTGGGCAAGATGCGACAATATCTGTTGTAAATAAAGGTATGCAATTACCTAAAATTTATATTAAAGACCAATCAAGATTGAATGATTTAGATCTTAAAAAAAGCTTTTATAATATGCTTGTTAATGATATAAAAGTGAGTTCAAATTTTGAATTAACTCAAGATGAAAAACAAGGTGATTATATTTTTTCTTATGTTTTAAATAAAAATGGTAAGCTTTTGGATATTGATGTTGAAATTTTAGCTGCAAATGAAACAAAAACGAGATTTTATGAGCAAATTCTTTCCATTGAAGAATATCCATTTTTAGCACATAGAAGTGTCGCTCAAATGAATAGAAAATTAGGTTTTGCACCAGTTGATTGGATGGATCATAAAATTTTAATAGCTAGAACTCAAGGTAATAAGCAAAGTGATATTTTGTTAGCAGATTATACTTTAACTTATCAAAAGATATTAATATCAAAAGGTTTAAATTTATTTCCCAAATGGGCAAATAAAGAACAAGATGCATTTTATTTCACTGCTTATGAAGATGAAATTCCAACACTTTATAAATATAATATGAAAAATAAAAACATCACAAAAATCATTGCTAGTAAGGGTATGATGGTTGCTTCTGATGTTAGCGATGATGGTAAAAAAATTTTACTTACTATGGCGCCAAAAGATCAGCCAGATGTGTATTTGTATGATACAGATACAAAAGATTTAAAACAGATTACAAATTATACGGGTATTGATGTAAATGGCAACTTTGTAGATGATGATAAAAAAATCGTATTTGTATCAGATCGTTTAGGTTATCCAAATATTTTTATGCAAAATTTAGATTCTAATTTAACAGAACAAGTAGTTTTTCATGGTAAAAATAATTCTTCAGTTTCTACCTATAAACATTATATGGTTTATTCTAGCAGGGAGGTAAATCAAAGTGGGGTTTTTAATCTTTATTTAATGTCAACCCAGAGTGATTATATAAGACAACTCACTGCAAATGGTAAAAATCTTTTTCCAAGATTTTCAAGTGATGGAGAAAGTGTAGTATTTATTAAATATTTAGGTTCACAAAGTGCCTTAGGAGTCATTAGAATTAATGCAAATAGGGCTTTTCATTATGGTTTAAAGGTGGGTAAAATTCAATCAATTGATTGGTAAAATATCAAAATTGTATTTTTTTTGTTATAATTAAACATGATTTTTAAATAAAAAAGGGGAAAAGCAATGAAAAAAATCATTTTTGCTTCAATTACTGCGTTTGCTGTTATTGTAAGTGGTTGTGCTACAAAAAATACTAGTGTAAGCAGTTCAAGTAGTGTAGATGGATCAAAAGGTAGTGGTGGTTCTGATAGATTTGAAAATCTTGAATCTTTAAATTCTATTGCAAATGTGTATTTTGATTTTGATAAATTTAATGTTAGAAGAGATATGCAAAAAGTTGTTGCAGATAATGCTGAAATTTTCAACAAAGAAGCCGCGAATGCTGCAATTGTAGTTGAGGGAAACTGCGATGAATGGGGAACTGATGAATACAATCAAGCTCTAGGTTTAAAAAGAGCTAAAGCTGTTAAAGAATCTTTAGTAGCTCAAGGTGTTAGCGCAGATAGAATAAGCGTAAAAAGTTATGGAGAAACTAATCCTGTATGTACTGAAAGAACAAAAGCTTGTGATGCGCAAAATCGTCGTGCAGAATTTAAATTATCAAAATAAGTTTTAAATAAATGAAAATCAAATTATTATCAGTAGCTCTTTTAGGAGCTACTTTTTTATACGCTGAAATTTCAGCATTTGATGCAGGAAAAGTAGATACAAAAACACCTTATGGCTTAACTCAAAATGAAAAATTACAATACGAAAATCAAGAACGCTTAAAAGCTTTAAATGAATATTATACTAATTTGACTAGTAAGATAAATACTGCTGTAGAAAATATAGAAGGTTTACAAAGTGTAACTGAGGGTTTAAATGCTCAATATTCTAAAGCAAATACAAAATTACTTTCACTAGAAGAAAACTATCAAAATTTTGATGCAAATATCACAAAAGAAATTCAAAATTTAAGAGCTTATGTAGAAGAAAATAGGCAAATTCAAGAAAAAAATCACCAAGAAATTCAAAAAGTATTGAGCGAAATAACAACTTTGATCAATAAAATTAATGATGATTATGTTTCTAAAGAAGATATGAACCAAACCATAACTTTTTTTCAATCGGAAATAGCTAGAGTGCAAAATCAAACAAATAATATCCAAGTTGTTCCTATTGCTAGTGAAAGCAATAAAACCCAAGAAGTCATTAAAGAAGTAAATACGACTTTGGAAAAAGAAATTGTTCAAGTGAAAGATGATAGTTGGAAAAAACTGCAATCTAGCGAAATTTTAAAAAAAGCTATTGATGAAACCAATAAAAATCAATTTGATGATGCAAAAGAAAAATTTGAGCATTTAATTAGTATCCATTATAAACCTGCTAGATCTACTTTTTGGCTTGGAGAGATAAGATATAAACAAAAAGATTATGCAGGCGCTTTGGGATTTTACAAAAAAAGTTCTGCTATAAGCACCAAGGGTGATTATGTGCCAAAATTACTTTATCATACGGCTATTAGCTTAGATAAAGTTGGGGATCCAAAAAGTGCTAATAAATTTTACAAAGCTTTAAAGACAGCTTATCCTGATAGTCCTGAAGCAAAAGTTTCGCCAGATAGAAAATAAAAAAGGAGATAAAATGGCTATAGAAAAAAATAGTGTAGTTTCAATGTTTTATGAGTTAAAAGATGCAAACACAAATGAAGTTTTAGAATCAAATATTTATGCTGAACCTATTTCTTTTATTTTAGGTAAGGGTCAAATTTTAGAAGGACTAGAAGAAGAAATTCAAAAACTTGATGCCCCGTGTAATGCCGATATTGTGATAAAAAAAGAAAATGCTTTGGGTGAATATGATGCAAATGCATTGCAAACTTTACCAAAAGAACAATTTGCAGGGATTGATTTGCAAGTTGGTATGGAGCTTTTTGGCGAAGGCGAAGATGGTAATACAGTAAGAGTAATTGTTAGAGAAATTACTGAGAATGAAGTTACTATTGATTATAATCATGCTTACGCAGGAAAAGACTTGTTATTTTCAATTAATATTGTAGATGTTAGAGCTGCAAGTGAAGATGAAATTTTAACAGGAATTATTGCAGGTAGCAGAAGTTGTGGATGTGGTGGTGGAGGACATCATCATGATCATCATCACGGACATGGTGGTGGATGTTGTGGTGGCCACGGACATGGTGGTGGCGGTTGCTGCGGTGGACACTAATGAATAGTGCATTTATTTTCCCAGGCCAAGGCTCTCAAAGTGTTGGTATGGGGCTTAGTTTTTATGAGAATTCACTTAAAGCAAGAGAATTATTAGATTGTGCAAGTGATTATTGTAAAATTGATTTTAAAAATTTGCTTTTTAAGGAAAATGAAAATTTAAATAAAAGTGAATTTACACAAATGGCCATAGTGTTAAACTCACTAATGGCTTATGAAGCTTTAAAAGAGCAAGCTAGTATAGAAGCTAAGTATAGTTTAGGCCATTCACTAGGAGAATTTAGTGCTTTAGCGACTCAAGGTGCATTTGACTTTTTAGATGTTATAGCACTTGTTAACAAGCGTGGCCAATTTATGCAGGAGGATTGCTCTAAAATCGAAGCTGGTATGATGGTGGTTTTAGGACTTGAAGATAAAGTAGTAGAAGAACTTTGCCAAAAGGCATTAAGTGAGCAAAAAAGTATTTTTGCAGCTAATTATAATTGTGAAGGACAGGTTGTAGTAGCGGGTTTAAAGCCTGATTTAGCTTCTTATGAGAGTGAGTTTAAGAATGCAGGAGCCAAAAGAGCTATGCTTTTGAATATGAGTGTTGCAAGCCATTGTCCATTATTAAAAAATGCGTCTTTAAAACTTACAAAAGAACTAGAGCTTGTGTTAAAAGATGATTTTAAAAGTGTAGTTTCAAATGTAAATGCAAAAATATATAGTGATAAAACTCAAGCTTTAACACTTTTAAGCGAGCAACTTATAAAGCCTGTTCTTTATAAGCAAAGCATTAAAACAATAGATAATGAAGTGGATTTTTATATAGAATTTGGTGCGAGCGTGCTAAAGGGCTTAAATAAAAAAATCACTCAAAAAGAAACTTATGCTTTAAGTAAAATAGAAGATATTGATGAAATTCTAAAGGTGATTAAATGAAAATAGCTATTTTAGGAGCTATGCCCGAAGAGGTTACTCCTTTACTCGAAACATTAAAAGAATATCAAACAATTGAATATGCAAATAATACTTATTATATTGCAAAATACAAAAATCATGAATTAATCATCGCTTATTCTAAGATAGGGAAAGTAAATTCCACTCTTAGCGCAACTATTATGATAGAAAAATTTAAAGCTGAACTTATGCTTTTTACAGGAGTGGCTGGTGCTTTTAATCCTAGTTTGGAAATAGGGGATTTAATCTATGCTACAAAATTAGCTCAATATGATTTAGATATTACAGCTTTTGGACATCCGCTTGGTTATGTTCCTGGTAATGAAATTTTTATAAAAACAGATGATAAGCTTAATAATCTTGCCATAGAGGTCGCTAAAGAACTTGGTGTTAAATTACAATCAGGTATTATCGCTACGGGTGATGAATTTATTTGTGATGAGAATAAAAAAGCAAAAATTAGAGAAATTTTTAACGCAGATGCTTGTGAAATGGAAGGAGCTAGTGTGGCTTTGGTATGTGATGCTTTAAAAATTCCATGTTTGGTTTTAAGATCAATGAGTGATAAGGCAGGTGAAAAAGCTGAATTTGACTTTGATGAGTTTGTAGAAAAATCCGCTAAAATTTCAGCTAATTTTGTTTTAAAAATTTGTGAGAAATTATGATAAATCTTAGCAAAAGACTAATCAGAGAAGTTGCAAAAGCAAATGCCAAGTTTTCCTTAATAGGAGATAATGATAAAGTTTTATTAGGACTTAGTGGCGGGAAAGACTCTCTAGCCCTAGCTCATCTTTTAAAGCGTATGCAAGCACATGCACCTTTTAAATTTGAACTTAAAGCAGTAACTTTAAGTTATGGCATGGGTGAAGATTACACCAAACTTCATAATCACTGCAAAGAACATGGTATTGACCATGAGGTTATTGATTCTAATATTTATGAAATTTCAGGTGATACCATTAGAAAAAATTCAAGCTTTTGTAGCTATTTTTCAAGAATGAGACGTGGAGCTTTATATACTTACGCCTTAGAAAATGGTTTTAATAAGTTAGCCATAGCTCATCATTTAGATGATGCAGTAGAGAGTTTTTTTATGAATTTCATTTATAATGGTACTCTTAGAAGTTTAGCGCCAAAATATAAAAGTAAAAGAGGTATAGAAGTCATCCGTCCTTTGATTTTTGTAAGAGAAAGGCAATTAAGAGAAAATGCTATTAATAATGAATTAGAAGTAATTGGTAATGAATTTTGTCCTGGCATGAAATTAAGTGAAAAAAATGTAAAATTTCCTCATGCTAGAGAAGAAGCTAAACAGCTTTTAGCAAATTTAGAAAAAGAAAATCCAAAATTATTTACGAGCTTAAAAACTGCATTTGAAAATATCCACACGGATAGTTTTTTCATGGTTAAGGATAATGACTAAACTTTTAATTATAGTTGATTATCAAAATGATTTTATCGATGGTAGCTTAGGTTTTGAAAAAGCTACCAAGATAAAAGATAATATTCTTACTCTTTTAAAAAATCATCAAGGTGATGTTGTTTTTACTTTTGATACGCATGATGAGAGCTATTTAAAAACCCAAGAAGGAAAAAAACTGCCTATTTATCATTGTATTAAAGATACTTTTGGTTGGCAAATGCCAAGTGATTTTAATGCGTATTTAAAAAATGCAAAAAAAATCTTTTATAAGAATGCTTTTGGTAGTTTAGAATTGGCTAATTTTTTAAAACAAAATCATTATGAAAGTATAGAATTTTGTGGTTTGGTTTCGCATATTTGTGTATTTAGTAATATTATTTTAGCTCAAAGCGCCACGCCTAATTCTAAAATTATTTTACATAAAAATGCTACTGCAAGTTTTAATGAATCTTTAGAAAATAGTGCTTATGAAATTTTACAAGCTTATGGCATAGAGCTTTTATAGATGCAAGGCTTTATTTTGCACACTCAGAGCGTAAAAGATGAGGATTTGATTGTTTATCTTTTAAGTGCCAAAAAAGTTATTAAAAGTTATAGATTTTACGGAATGAGACATTCTAATATTCTAAATGGATATAAGATTGATTTTGAACTTGAAGAAAGTTCTAGATTTTTACCGCGCTTAAAAGATGTTTTACACATTGGATTTTCTTGGGTTTTAGATAGAGAAAAAATGTTTTTTTGGCAAGAATTTATCAGGCTTTTTTATTGGCATTTAAAAGATGTTGAGGAGATTGATAGTTTTTATTTTGAGCTTTTAGAAGATTGTGCTAAGCGTTTTGAAAAACAAGATTGTAAGCGTGTGATTGTGGATGCTTATTTAAAGATTCTAAACTTTGAAGGGCGCTTGCATAAGGATTTTGTTTGCTTTTTATGCGATGAGTGTATAAAAGAAGATGTTGTATTGGTAAGGGCTTTTTTGCCTGCGCATAAAAAATGTGCTTTTGGCTATGAGTTTAAAACTAAAGATCTTGTGAGGTTTTATGAAAATTTTAATTCATCGCATTTTAGCGATGAATATATTGATAATTTATATAAAATCATTAAAGAGGGTTTTTAAGAGTAATATCATACATCATAATAGCCTCTTGTCTTAATTTTGCGATGATATTTGCACTATCAATATGTGTATTTTTTATAATAGCTTCCTTGCTATTTTTAATATCTTCAAGCAAATTTCCAAGTTGTTTTTGAGAACTTTGTAAGCAAGTGCTTATACATTTTGGTTGTGTTTGTTGTAAAACTTGCTCGAAATTTAAACTTTGATTGTTAAGCTTTGAAGCATGTGCTGCTAGATTATTTGCACTTGTTCTAATGCCACCTAATGCTTTGTAAATCCCTTTTGAATTGATATGAGCTGCCATGAACCTTCCTTGTTTTATGGTATCTCTTCATTCATATTGCTTAGAATTTTACAAGCAAAAATCATTCCTTATTGAAAAATTCTTGCATATATTTTCGCATAATTTCTGCATCATTAATGCGATTAACACAATCTCTAAAATTTGAAGCATCTTCATAGCCTTTAGAATATTCATGTAAGTGCTTTCTAAATATGCTTATACCTTGTTCTTTATAATGTTTTAGCATTTCTTCAAAATGCGTAAAGATGATTTTGTTTTTTAAAGTTTTATCGATTTTTTTACCAGTTTTTACCTCGTGAAATATCCAAGGTTTTCCTATGCTTGCACGCCCTATCATCAATGCATCACAATTTGTTATTTTAAAAACTTCTTTAGCATTTTCTGTGCTAATATCGCCATTTGCAACTAAAGGAATTTTGATATTTTCTTTAGCTAAAGCTATAGCTTCATAATCAGAATTTCCACTATACATTTGTTTTCTAGTGCGACCATGCATACTGATAAAATCTACCCCAGCATTTTCACATGCTTTAGCAATGGTAATAGGATCTTTTTTTTCAAACCCTAATCTTACTTTGACACTAGTTAGCTTTTTATTGCTTGTTTTTTTGATAAGTTCTAAAATTCTTTGCAATTTATCAAGATCTTGCAAAAGAGCACTGCCTGCACATTGTTTTATAACTTTATTTACAGGACAGCCGCAATTAAAATCAATCCCATCTATAAAATCAAAACGATTTAATATTTCTACCGCCCTTTGAATCACACTTTCATCCGAGCCTGCAATTTGAACTATATAAGGATTCTCAAGTTCAGCTTTTTCCAACATTTTAAGAGTTTTTGAGCTTTCATACACTAAAGCATTAGAACTTATCATCTCACTAATTGTTACATCAGCCCCAAATTGTTTAACTAAATTTCTCAAAGGCAAGTCTGAAAAACCTGCCATAGGAGCTAAAAACAAAGGTTTTTTACTAAAATCTATCATTGTATAAATTTTTCGAGTTCTATTTTTTTATTATGTTCTCTTAAAAAGAGCAAGAGTCTAAAATCCTTATGTTCGTTTTGATCATTTCCTAATTCATTAAGCAATTCATCATACATACCAAATTCTGCTAAAGTATAAAGATAAGCTCTTAAAGCTTGAGAATGACTATCTTTTAACTTTTTAAATAAAGCAATTAATATTTGAGGCTCTATTTTTTTACAAAGTATTTTTGTGCATTGTAAATATGACTTATCATCTAAGGTATTCATGCTAAGCAAAACTTCGATTTCAGCATGATTTAATTCCAAATTTTCTTTTTCAAATCTATCCAAAAGTAATAAAATATCATCTTGATTTTTTTGTATTTTTAGTGTTTTAATTTGGCTATAAGGTGCATTATCTAATACCATTTTATAAGCAAAATTTTCTAATTCATTTGTCAGAGTTTCTTTATTTTTAATAAAAGAAAAAGCATAGTCGCTATCTTTTTGGAAATGATTTTTTTCATTTAAAATGAAAATTTCATTATGTGGATCGAGTTTGTATTTTTTTAATTCCACAAATTCCTTTTTGTCTAACTGCTCTAAAATATTTATAATATCATCTATTTTTGTATTTTGATTTTTTTCTTTAAAATAAAGAGCTTGAGTGTTTTTGGCTATATCTTGAAATTCTTGAGTTTTAAATTTAATTTTGCTTATTTTTTTCAAAAATACATCAATTAAAAAATTTTCATAATTTTTGCTATCTTTAATAAGATTTTTGTATTGTAAATGTTTTAAAAAGCCATAAAAACTCATATGCAATAAAGCTAAAACCATCAAAATAAATGCAGGTAAAATTACCCACAAGCTGATAGGTAAATTTAGCTCAAAAGTAGAAATTGTGAAAGTGTAATTTCCCAAATTTAGATTATAAACTAAGGCTGCTACGATTAAAAGATAAACCAAACTTGCAAAGAAAAATAATTTTACTTTCATAATTCTTTCCTTTTTTCTAAGTTTTCACGACAATTTATACAATATTTTGCGTGAGGTTTTACTTTGAGTCTTTCAGGATGTATATCTTCATCACAATACTCACAAATTCCATAAGTATTGTTATCTATTTTGCTTAATGAATGTTTAATTTCTTCTAATTCTGTTTTTAAATTTTCATTGATTTTTAAGTCAATATGTGAGCTGTTGTCAATTTGCTGTAAATCAACTTCATCTCTTGGTTCACTATCTTGTAGATCATGGATATTGTCTATATTACCTTGAAGTTCTTGTAAAATTTCTTTTTGTCTTTGAAGTAATATATTTTTAAATTCTTCAAGATTTAACTCTTGCATAAATGCTCCTATTTGTGGTATGGATGATTTGTATTAATGCAAAATGCACGATAAATTTGTTCTAAAAGCATAGTTTTAGCAAATTTATGCACTAAAGTCATTTTGCTAAGAGCTATGCTTGTATGCATTTGTGCGATAAATTCTTTTTCAAGGCCATAAGCACCGCCTATAAAAAAAGAAATTTCATTTTTATCTTGTAATAATTTAGCAAATTCTATACTTGTAAGCTCTTTACCCTTTTCATCTAAAGCTATGCAAAAACCTTTTTTATAAGGATTTAGCGCGTTTGTATAAGATTTTTTTGCTTCTATGGTATTGGTATTTTGTGCTAAATTAATTTTATTGTTAAAAATACAAATATCATTAAAATTGCAAAATTTTTTGATGAGCTTGGTGTAGTGCTCATCTATTTTACTAAATTCATTATTATTGTTTTTTTGAATGCTTAAAAGATTAATATGCATTTTTAATTTTTAGAAAAAAATCTTAAAAAATCTGCTATAAATTTTTTATGTTCACTTCTTTCTACAATAGCATCAATTAATCCATGTTCAAGTAAAAATTCGGCCTTTTGAAAGCCCTCTGGTAAATCAGCACCTATAGTTTGTTTGATAACTCTAGCTCCTGCAAAGCCTACTAGGGCGCCAGGTTCAGCCATAATGATATCTCCAAGCCAAGCAAACGATGCGCTCACTCCACCCATAGTTGGATCGGTTAAGACTGAAATATAAGGAAGCTTTTCTTCTGCTAATAGCTTTAATGCCGCACTTGTTTTACTCATTTGCATTAAAGAATAAGTGCTTTCTTGCATTCTAGCTCCACCACTTGCACTCACTATAACAACAGGAGTTTTTTTCTCAATCGCTCTTTCAATAGCTCTAAGAATTTTTTCACCTTCTACTGAGCCCAAACTTCCACCCATGAAAGAAAAATCAAAAACAACTAATTGAGTTTTAATGCCATCTATATTGCACTCGCCGCTTATTATAGCGCTTTTTCTTCCTGTTTTTTCTTCATTTTCTGCTAATCTTTTTTTATATGATTTACTATCAACAAATTTAAGCGGATCAATCGCATGTAAGTCTTTATCCATTTCTATAAAAGTATCTTCATCACTAAGTAGCTCGATGCGTTTTAAAGGATTTAATCTCATATGAAAATTACATTTAGGACAAACATTATAACAAGTTTCTATTTCTTTATAATACATTAACGCATGACAAGAATTACATTTTACCCAGTGATTTGGAGCTTCGCTTGGAGCGGCTTGTTTGCGTCTTATACTAGAAAAAATATCTAAAAAATTCATTATCTCTACCTAAAATAAAATTTCAAAATTATAGCAAGATTTTAGTATTTTTAAAATCTTGCACCCAACATAAACTCGAATTTGCTTAAGTCGTCTTTTGAATTAGTGTTAAATGGTTTAGCAAAAACTAAATTTAAAGCACCTAGTGGGGTTAGCCACTCAAAGCCAACACCTGTGCTCCATCTTTGAATTTGACTTAAAGAACTCTCACCTATGGCACCATAGTCAAAAAACACACTTCCTCTTAGTTTGATTCTATCAAAGATTGGAAAGCTAAGCTCTACAGAATTTGCAAAAGCCACTGTACCACCTGTTTCATCACCCCATTTGTTTTTAGGACTCACGCTTCTTCTATCAAAACCTCTAATAGTTCCTATGCCTCCAAGGTATAATTTTTCATTGATAGGTAAATAACCTTGATCCCATACCTTATAAAAACTTGCTTTATAGCGATAAATCAAATCCCAACCTATAAATTCTTCTAAGCCTTGATAATAATTAAATTTAGTAGTAGAGCTTATAAATTCTTGATCTCCACCTAAGCCTGCATATTCAAGTGAGGTTGAAGCGATAAAACCTGATCTTGGTAGATAATAATCATCTGTATTGTTAAATACTATTGAAGGAGTGATAGAGCTTTTGTAAGTTTTACCAAGTTTATATCCTTGAGCGATTAAGCGATCACTCAAATGATAAATATCACTTTGCTCAAGATTGTAAGTTAAATCTATACTTGTATATCTTCCCAAAGTTTTACCAACACTTATATCAAAACCATAGTTTCTCTCATCATAACTATCCCATTCTAAACGATCTGAATATAATGATCCTCCAAGAGAATAATCACTATCATTTACTCTAGGATTTCTTAAAGATATTCTACCTGAAAGTGTATCATCGCCTTTGTCTATACTTACACTTCCTTTCATGCCAGAGCCTAAGATATTTGCATCAGATAATGAAGCACTAAGTAAAATTCCATCACTAGTTCCATAACCAATACCACCTGAAATAGCTCCAGTTGAAGCTTCTTTGACTTCTACTATCAAATCAATATGTGTATCATCTACTCTTTGTTCTTTAATATCTACATTTTCAAAATATGCAGTTCTTCTTAGAGCATTTCTTGAGTCTATTAAATCAGTTCTATTATAAAGATTGCCTTCGGTTAGATAAAGCTCTCTACGAATAACCCTATCAACTGTTTTAGTATTACCTGAAATTTCAACATTTCTAACATATACTTTTTCATTAGGTATGACTTTAAAAATAATCATAGCTTCATGGTTTTCTTTATCTTTTTGTATATCAGGTATAACCTGTACAAAAGCATAACCCAAATCAGCTGTCTTTGTTTCTATAGTTTTTATATCTTCTCTTAGTTTTTCTATATTAACTATTTTTCCAACACTTAATTTTAAATCATTTGCTAAAGCTTCATTTTCTTCATCACTAAAAATAGGATTAAAAATTTTAATTCCTTTAACTTTATAAACCTCACCCTCGTTGATAAAATAAGTTAAATCAGCTTGATAAGTATCTGTGTAAGTATTTAAAAAAGCAGGAGATACGCTCACATCAAGATAACCTTCTTTTAAATATACATCTGAAATTCTTGAGCTATCATTTGCAAGATCAAAGATTTTAAGCTTACCATCGTTAAAGCCCCACATCCAGCCTAGGGCTTCTCTTTGTTTATTTGCTACCGCAGGTTCAATATCTGAATAGCTTAAATTTTTTGCACCACTTAAATGTACTTTTTCTATGATGATATTTTCCCCACGATTTACAACAAAAGTAAGTTTTAATGAGCTTGAATTACTTAATTTTTCATCTTTGATTTCTACAACAGTATCATAAAAACCTTTGGCTTGATAAAAAAGTTTGATTTTTTCAGCTGCGTCTTTAGCTGAATTTTCATCATATAAAATTCCAGGTTTTAAACCAACAAGGCTTTCTATTTGTTTTCTATCGTTACTTGCTATACCTTGAATATCTATTTTTCCAATGGAAGGTTTTTCTATTACTTTAAAAGTTAGCACCCCATTTTTTTCTTCTACTACTATATCTTTAAAATAATTTCTATCAAAAAGGTTTTTAATTGCTGTATCTATACTAGCAGGATCGATTTTTTGTCCTATTTTTAATTTAGAAATCGCAATAGCACTTTCTTTAGAAAGTTGCGATAAGCCTTCAAATTTTATATCTTTAATCGTAGCTGCACATAAAGAACTTGAGAGTGCAAAGAAAACAAACCATTTTTTCATCATTTTACCTAAATTTTTATATACAAAATCGTTATAATACCAAAATATTTTTAACTAATGCTTTTTAAGGAAAATTTATGAAAGTAGGTATAATCGGACTTGGCTTAATAGGTGGATCTTTGGGCCTTAGTTTAAGAGAGAATAAATTAATAGATTTAGTTTGCGGATATGATATAAACAAAGAATTTGAACAAATCGCGCTAGAGCGAAAATTAATAGATAAAATTGTTTCATTTGAAGAGTTAAAAAAATGTGATGTAATTTTTTTAGCTATCCCTGTAAGAGCTATTGTAAAAATTTTAAAAGAATTTCAAGATATTTCTAAAGATTGCACTATCATTGAGCTTGGAAGTACAAAAGAAGAAATTATTAAAAATTTACCATCTGATTTACAAAGTCAATTTATCGCAGCTCATCCTATGGCAGGAACAGAAAATAGCGGTCCAAATGCAGCTATAAAAGACTTATATAAAAATGCAGTTTGTGTTTTATGTGATGTGCAAAATGCTGATCATATCCATCAAAAAAGAGCTATAGAAATTTTTTCAGATTTAGGAATGAAGCTTGTATTTATGGATAGTATCGCGCATGATCATCATGCTTCTATCATTTCACACTTACCGCATGTGATTAGTTTTTCCTTGGCAAATTTTGTAATGAAAGAAGAAAATAAAAAAAATATAGCCCACCTAGGAGGTCCTTCTTTTAAAGATATGTGTAGAATTGCAAAATCAAACCCTCAAATGTGGAGTGGTATTTTTGAACAAAACAAACAAAATTTATTAAATTCTATTGATTTATTTCAAAAAGAATTACAAGAGTGTAAAAAAATGATAGAAAAATGTGATATAAATGAACTTGAAGCTTGGATTAAAAGTGCAAATAAGTTAAGAGAAATTTTGTAAAATTTTTTATAATTTACTCTTAATTTGCTAAAGCATAATATATTTTTACAAAAATTATACAATGAAAGTGGAGAATATGGTTTTTACGCGTAAAAGATCAAATAAAAAATGGATTTTTCTAGTTTTTTTAATACTTTTAGCCTTTGGGGTTTTTGTGTTAAATACAAAGCTGTTTGAAAAAAATCCTCCATTAATCCAAACAAAATCAGATATTATTTATAGCAATTTAACAGATCCTATATCTATAGAAATAAGCGATGAAAGCGTTTTAAAAGATGTTAAAGTCACACTATTTAAAGCAAATGAATTAAATGGTGAAATGCTTGTTAATGAACATGTTAAAGGTAATAAAAAAAGTGTCCATTTTGATTTAAAACTACCAAAACCAGCTTATAAAGAAAATGTTGATTCTTATAAGCTTGTAATAGAAGCAAGTGATAGTAGTTTTTGGAATTTCTTTTTAGGAAATCAAGCGCTTAAAGAAGTGAAAGTTATCATTGATACCAAAAAACCATTTGTAGAAATTTTAGACAATTCTTATCAAATCGAACAAGGTGGAGTAGGTAGTGTGGTATTTAAAGCAAGTGATGAGAATTTGCAAGAAGTTTATATCACAACTGATAAAGATAAAATTTTTAAAGCAACTCCTTATGTGAAAGAAGGATATTATGCTGCTTTGATTCCTTGGGAGGCAACTGATGAGCATTTTAGAGCTTATGTAGTGGCAGTAGATAAAGCAGGTAATGTAAACAAGCAAAGAATTAGATATTATTTTACCAATAAAAAATACCGAGTATCTAATATAAAAGTAAGTGATAGATTTTTAGATGGAAAGATTGAATTTTTAGCACAAAAATATGCTCCAAAAGATAGAGAGTTAAGCAGGCTTGAAAAATTTAAATTTGTTAATGAGGACTTAAGAGCTTCTAATGAAGTTATCATTCATGATATTACGAGTAAAGTTCCTGATACTATGATTAATAATTTTAAAGTCAATCTTTTCAAGCCTTTAAAAAATGGCCAAAAAGTGGCTGATTATGCTGACCATAGATTTTATTCTTATAATAATCAAGCATTTAGTAGTTCTTATCATATGGGACTTGATTTAGCAAGCGTAAAAGAAGCGCCTATCATTAGCAATAACGATGGTGAAGTGGTATTTGTACAAGAAAATGGAATTTATGGACTAAATATTATTATTTATCATGGTTTTGGGATTTATACTCTTTATGGACATTGCACTAATGTGGATGTAAATGTGGGCGATAGAGTTAAAGCGGGTGATGTTATAGGCACTACAGGCACTACAGGCTTAGCACTTGGAGATCATGTGCATTTTGGTGTTTTGGTGCAAGGTGTTGAAGTGCGTCCTGAGCAATGGCAAGATGCAAAATGGATAAAAGAAAATATCTATAATGTATTAGAATCAAGCAAAAAAAGAATTTTGAGTGAATAAAAATGAATCAAACAACAATAGCAAAAGAAGTTAAAGGTGTTGGTATAGGTTTGCACAAGGGTGAGCCTATTGGTATAAAATTAGAGCCATTAGAAGCTGGTAGTGGTATAGTGTTTTATAGAAGTGATTTGGGAATTTCTTATGAAGCAAAGCCTGAAAATGTCATCGATACACAAATGGCTACTGTAATAGGCGATCATAGGGGTTATGTTTCTACTATAGAACATTTAATGAGCGCGATTAATGCTTATGGTATTGATAATGTGCGTATAGTTTTAGACGCAAACGAAGCTCCTGTAATGGATGGTAGCAGTATAGGTTTTTGTATGATGCTTGAAGAAGCAGGTATAAAAGAGCTTGATGCGGCAAAAAAAATTTTAGTGATTAAAAAAAGTGTAGAAGTAAAAGAAGGCAATAAATTTGTGCGTTTAAGTCCTACGGATATGCCTATTATAAACTATACAATCGAATTTGATAATCCTATTATAGGCAAACAAAATTATTGTTTTGAATTTAGCAAACAAAACTACATAGAGCAAATAGCAAGAGCAAGAACCTTTGGATTTTTAAAAGATGTTCAAGCTTTAAGAGCTATGAATTTAGGTCTTGGTGGAAGCCTAGAAAATGCTGTTGTGGTTGATGATAATCGTATTTTAAACCCTGAAGGTTTGCGCTTTAAGGATGAATTTGTGCGTCATAAAATTTTAGACGCTATTGGGGATTTAACCTTGCTTGGATGTAGAGTTTTTGGAGATTATACTTCTTATGCAGGTTCACACAAGCTTAATCATCTTTTAACTAAAGAACTTTTAAAAGATCCTAGTGCCTATGAAGTGGTAAGCTTAGAAAAAAGCACACATAAGGTTTATGAAAAGGTTTTTGCATAAAAAAGGTTACTTTGCTTTTAAATGCCATAGCAAAACCTTTAATGCTTGGTATTTATGAAAATGATTTATTGTTAAATACCATTGAAAGTGATTTAAAAGTTAGCGAGGTTTTACCAAAAATATTGCAAGAATTACTTTCGCAATATGAGTTTGAAAAGCTTATTTATGTACATGGACCAGGTTCTTACATGGGTATAAAGATTTCTTATGTTTCTTTTGAGACATTAGCCATAGTCAAAAACATTCCTTTAAAAGCAATCAGTGCTTTTGAGTTAAATAACAACACTCCTATACCTGCAAACAAACATTTATGTTTTGTAAAAAAAGACAATGGTGAAATTATTTTAGAGAAGACACAAGCAGGAAGTTTTTTTATGCCTCAAAGTTTAAAAGGTTTAAATTTAAGCAAAGAAAGTACACCTTTTTATGTTTTAGATGCAATTAATTAAGGTAAAAAATGAAAATTTTAGTTCCTGCGACAAGTGCAAATTTAGGTCCTGGTTTTGATTGTTTGGGCTTGAGTTTAAAACATTTTAATCAAACCATAGTTGAAAAATCTAAATTTTTTAGTATTAACATACATGGAGAAGGTGAAAATAATATCTATCTTAAAAAAAATAATACTTTTGTTAATATTTTTTATGAAATTTATCAAAGACTTAGCGGTAAAAAAGATAATTTTCGTTTTGTTTTTCAAAATAATATCCCTTTAGCAAGAGGTATGGGAAGTTCTTCTGCTGTAATAATTGGAGCTATTGCTTGTGCTTATGAATTAAGCGGATTTAAAGCAGATAAAAATATCATTTTAAATGAAGCTTTAAAATATGAAAATCATCCAGATAACATAGCTCCAGCAGCTCTTGGAGGTTTTGTGTGTGCATTAAATCACAATCAAAAAGTCTTAGCTATAAAAAAAGAAGTAGATAAAGACTTACAAGCTGTTATAACTATACCAAATGTAGCGATGAATACTCAAAAATCAAGAACAGTTTTAGCTAAAAAAATTAATCTAGAAGATGCTGTTTTTAATCTTTGTCATGCTTCATTTTTAACAGCTTGTTTTTTAGAAAAAAAATATGACATGTTGAAATATGCAAGTTTAGACAAACTTCATCAAAATCAAAGAATGAAACTTTTACCTGAGCTTTTTGAAGTACAAAAATTAGCTTTAGATAATAATGCTCTCATGAGCACGCTTTCAGGCTCAGGTTCGAGTTTTTTCACTCTAGCCTATAAAGATGATGCTAAACAAATCAAAGAAAAAATCAAAAATAAATTTGCTAAATTTAGAGTTGAGCTTTTAGAATTTGATGATGAGGGCTTTAAAATTTGCTAAAAATTCCAAAAAAAAGATATAATTTTGAAAAACCATATACCCATTAGAATGTGCATTGTTTGCAAAGGTCGTTATGAAAAGCAAAGTTTGCATCAATTTCAAATAAAAAATTCTCAAATTATCACTAAAGTGGAATTTGGTAGGAGTTTATATATTTGTAATCCATGTTTTGAAAAAGATGAAAAAACATTGCAAAAGGCTTTTATGAGAGCTTGCAAAGGCAATTTTTATGGCAGTATAAATCAGCAGGATTTAAAGGAGATATTTTTTAATGACAGATGTAAAGATTAGCGAAATCGCTCAAGAGTTAGGATATACTAGTAAAGAAATTATAGAAAAAGCCAATGAAATAGGCTTGGAGGATATAAAATCCCCTAACAAAAAAGTATCTTCTGAAATCGCAGAAGCGATTTATCAATATGTGCAATCAGGTGAAATACTAGATGTGGTAAAAAAAGTGGCAAAGCCTAAAAAAGAAAGCGCGACTAAAAAAACTACTAAAAAAGAAGAAAGCAAAAAAGAAGAGAAAAAAACTACTAAAAAAGAAACAAAAACTCCTGTTAAAACAACAAATGAAAAGAAAGAAGAAAGTAAAAAAGAAGAAAAGCAACCTGAAAATCCTATTAAAAATGAAGCATTAGAGGAAAAAAAAGAAGAAATTAAATTCGATGAAAAACTAGGCTCTAATTTAAATTTAGCTAAAAGAAGAGGTTTAGTTATCGTTAAAAAGAAAAAAGAAGAAAGCAAAGAAAACCAAATAAACAATGAAGAAAAATCTAATATACAAAATACTCAAGGCTTGAGCCTTAGTATGATTTTTTCAAATTCAGATGAGAATTTAAAAAGAAAGAAAAAAGAAAAGAAAAATCATCCTGCGACAAGTAAAAAAGAAAACACTACTAAAATGGATCTTTTAGGAGATAAAGACTTTGCTGATATTTCTTTAGAAGATGACGATATGGTAGTTTTACCTGATTTTAGTGTAAAAGAAAACAAACCAGCACAACCAGCAAACAAAAAACAACCAAATATCTTAAAGCAATCTTTAAATAACTCTATCAACCCATTTGGCGAGGGTGGTATACAAAGAAGAAGTCGTAAAAAACCACCTAAAAAGGTAGAGAAAAAAGAAAGTGAAGCTATAACAAGTGTAAGCATACCTAAAGAAATTCGTGTGTATGAATTTGCTGAAAAACTTGGTAAAAACACCGGAGAAGTTATCTCTAAACTTTTCATGCTTGGTATGATGACGACTAAAAATGACTTTTTAGATGAGGATGCTATAGAAATTCTTGCTGCTGAATTTGGAGTGGAGATTAATATCATTGATGAGGCTGATGAGTTTGATTATGTAAAAGATTATGATGAAAATCAAACAGAAGAAAATTTAAGCCAAAGAGCCCCGGTTATCACTATCATGGGGCATGTGGATCATGGTAAGACTTCTTTGCTTGATTATATAAGAAAATCACGTATTGCAAGTGGCGAAGCAGGTGGGATCACTCAGCATGTTGGCGCTTATATGGTGGAAAAAAATGGTAGAAAAATCACTTTTATCGATACTCCAGGCCATGAGGCATTTACTGCTATGCGTGCAAGGGGAGCTAGTATAACGGATATTGTTATTATCGTAGTAGCTGCAGATGATGGGGTAAAACCACAAACTAAAGAGGCGATCAATCATGCAAAAGCAGCTAATGTGCCTATCATCATTGCTATTAATAAAATGGATAAAGAAAACGCAAATCCTGACATGGTAAAAACCCAACTAGCAGAAATGGACATCATGCCAGTAGAATGGGGCGGAAGCCATGAATTTGTGCCAGTTTCAGCTAAAAAAGGTGATGGTATAGAGGATTTACTTGAAATTGTATTATTACAAGCTGATATTTTAGAGCTTAAAGCAAATCCAAAAGCCCATGCTAAAGCAAGTATTATAGAATCTTCAGTGCAAAAAGGTAGAGGTCCTGTGGCTACTATCATCGTGCAAAATGGTACTTTAAGAGTAGGAAATACAGTCGTAGCAGGGGAAGCTTATGGTAAAGTGCGTGCTATGAGTGATGATCAAGGCAAAGCTTTAAAAGAAATAGGTCCAGGTGAGTGCGGAGTGATCATAGGTCTTAGTGAAGTAGTTGATGCAGGAGAAACGCTAATAGCCGTAGATAGTGATAAGCAAGCAAGAGAATATGCTAATAAACGCCATGAATACAACCGCCAAAAAGAACTAAGTAAATCTACTAAAGTAAGCATAGATGAGCTTGGTGCAAAAATCAAAGAAGGCAATTTAAAAGCCCTTCCTGTGATCTTAAAAGCAGATGTGCAAGGTTCACTTGAAGCGATTAAGGCTAGTTTAGAAAAACTTAAAAACGATGAGATTAAGGTTAATATCATCCATAGTGGCGTAGGTGGGATTACTCAAAGCGATATAGAGCTTGCAAGTGCTAGTGAAAACTCTATCGTTTTAGGCTTTAATATACGCCCAACTGGTGAGATCAAAGAGCGTGCCAAAGATAAAGGCGTAGAGATAAAAACTTATAATGTTATTTATAACTTGCTTGATGATGTAAAAGCCTTGCTAGGTGGTATGATGAGCCCTATTATCTCTGAAGAACAACTTGGTCAAGCTGAAATTCGCCAAGTGATCAGTGTGCCAAAACTAGGACAAATCGCAGGTTGTATGGTAACAGAAGGCACAATCAATCGTGGTGCGAAAATCAGACTCATTAGAGATGGGGTTGTGGTATTTGAAGGTAATGTAAGCTCACTCAAACGCTTTAAAGATGATGTAAGAGAAGTTGCAAAAGGCTATGAATGCGGTGTAGGCATAGAAGGTTGTAATGATATGAGAGTGGGGGATTATATAGAAAGTTACAAAGAAGTTGAGGAACAAGTAAGCCTATGAACCCAGCCGAAATCAAAAAGCTACGCACAGAAAGCATTTTAAAAGAACTTATACCAGAAGCTTTAGCAAATTTAGACAACGAAGCTTTAAAAAATTTGTGCGTAGTGGATGTAGAGTGTAAAAAAGGCAGATACGATGCTTTTGTGTATTTAGATAAAATGTTTTTTAATACCCAAGAGCAAGAAATCATACTCAATCAACTCAAAAAAGCCGCCCGTGCTTTGCAAAATTATTGCATGAGTGAGCAAGGGTGGTATAGATGTCCGAATTTTCACTTTAAATTTGATGATAGATTAGAGTATCAAAATCATATGGATGCTTTATTTGAAAAAATCAAAAAGGAACAAAATGAATCTTGAAGCACTTTGTAAAGAAGCAGGGCTTAGCTTTTATGATGATGAGCTAGTAAGTGAAAATGGTAGAAAGATTTATAGAATTTATGTGCAAAAAGAAGGCGGGGTAAATCTTGATGATTGTGCTAAGCTTAGTGAGATTTTATCGCCTATTTTTGATGTAGAGCCACCTGTGGGCGGGGAGTATTTTTTAGAAGTATCAAGCTGTGGGCTTGAGAGAAAACTTAGCAAAATTGAGCATTTTGCAAAAAGCATTAACGAACTTGTAAAAATCACAACTAGTGAAAAAGAAAAAATCGAAGCAAAAATTATCGCCGTAGATGATGAAAATATCACTTTAGAAAATTTAGAAACTCAAGAAAAAACTACTTTAAATTTTAGCGACATAAGAAAAGCTAAAACTTTCATACAATGGTAAAAATTTAGAAATCTAAATTTTTACTTATCTTTTGTATAATTGAATTTAAACATAAGAATAAAAAAGGCGTATAATGCTTGAAAATAAATATGATTATAAAATCAGTAAAGCAGATAAAAATGGCAATGTGTATTATCATTTTCCAAAAGATGAAGATGAATTTAAAGAAGCAGTTGTAAAAAATGGTGGCATGAGTGTGTATGTTTATCAAGATGATAAATTAATAGATGAATTTCATACAAAAAGTCAAGGCTATAAATGGACTTCACCCGTTTTTACCTATTTAAGAACTATGAATAAAAATGGGGAAAGATTTTATAGATATTATAAAAATTGCAAGTTATTTGCGATTATAGATTAAAAGGCTGTATTATGATTGAATTTTCTAATGAAGAAAGAGAAAAATTTAAAGATTATTTGATTAATTTTTTTAACAATGCATATGGTGGTAATAAATTCTCTCGAAAAGATGAAGAGGATAATTTTAATTTTTTAAAAAAATATAGCTATTTTGTCAAATTGAGTTATGGAAGAGGAATCGTATCTAAAATTCCTTGGATTATATTTGTAAGAATGGATACGCAAGAGTATAAGGCATCTTATGGTGTTTATGTGTATTGCGGCATAAAGCGAGAAAATGGAGAAATCATAGTTTGTATCGGAGAGAGCGAGGATGTAATAATTAACTATACTGCAAAAAATAAAGTTGACGAATATAATACAAAGTTCAATAATGTGGCTTTTAATTATCTAAATTTAAATAATGATATTGAAGTGATTGTTGATAAAATCATAGAAAATATGCAATGGTTTGCAAAGTTGCCATTAAATGAAATTCAAGATAGAAATGCTTTATCTATAAGCAATAATAAAGAAATAAGAAATAATGAAAATGAAATATCAAATAAAAAAGAAAATCAAAATCCGCCTTTAAATCAAATTCTTTATGGGCCTCCAGGGACAGGAAAAACTTATCAAACGATAGATAAGGCTTTAGAGATTATATCAAAAGAAGAAAAAATACAAATTCCAAGCAAAGATGATAGAAAAAATAGAAAAGAATTATTTGATGAGTATGTAAAAAATGGGCAAATAGTTTTTACCACTTTTCATCAAAGCTATGGATATGAAGAATTTGTAGAAGGTATAAAACCTATAATAAATAACGATGAAAATTCTCAAGAATTAAAATATGAGATAAAAAATGGTGTTTTTAAAGAATTGTGTGATAAATCTTTGAAAAACTATATTTCATCAATACAAAATGAGAATGAAACTGACTTAGATAAATTAATTTTTGAATTTGCTAATTATATTAATCAAAATTTTCTAGACAAAGGAAATGAATTTCCTTTAGAAAATAAAGTTAATGTTAAAAAAATCCTTTTAAATTCCAAAGATGAATATCGTTCTTTTTTGTTGGGTGGCTCAATTAAAAGTCCTCAAAGATTGACTATTGATGTTATAAAAAGAGATTATTTAGATTTTATAAATGGAAGAATTTTATCTTTTAAAGATATTAAGCCAAAATATGACAGCCAAAGTGATTACCATGGTAATGCGACTTATTATTTTATGTTTTATAAAAAATTAAAAGAATTTGAAAGTTTGCAAAATGAAAAATTTAAAATAAAAAAAGATAACTTAAAACCTTATATAATAATCATAGATGAGATTAATCGTGGTAATGTAAGTAAGATTTTTGGTGAGCTTATCACTTTAATAGAACCTAGCAAAAGAATAGATGAAAGCGAGGGATTAAAAGTTACTTTGCCTTATAGCGGTGAAAAATTTGGAGTGCCTAAGAATGTTTATATCATAGGCACTATGAATACAGCTGATAGAAGTATAACTTCACTTGATACAGCTTTGCGAAGACGCTTTGAATTTATCGAGATGATACCTAAACCTAATGTTTTGTCAGATAATTGCGAAGGTGTTAATTTGCAAGAATTATTAAAAGCTATTAATACTCGCATAGAATACTTGCTAGATAGAGAAAAGACTATAGGACATGCATTTTTTATAGGCATTGAGAATTTAGAGAAATTAAAAAATGTTTTTCAAAATAAAATCATCCCGCTACTGCAAGAGTATTTTTATAATGATTATGCTTTGATTGACGCAGTTTTAAATAAAAATGGTATGTTGGAAAATGTTATTGTTGAAAATAAAGATTATTTAAAAAATATGACAGAATTTATAGAAAGTGATAAGGTTATTTATAAGTTTAGTGATAGTCAAAAATGGGATGAAGCTACTTTTAAAAAAATATATGAATAATGAAAACAATTAACACTTTTTCTATCATCGAATATCAAGCTTTTTCTAAAGAAGATTTAAAAGAAATTTTCAAAGAAAAGACTGAAATATTTTATAAAGAGCTAGAAGACTTTGCAAAAAATAATGAAAGTCTTCTAGGCTTTAAAAACAAAAATACCTTAAAAGCTAAAAATTATGTCGGCATTATACAGACTAAAAGCGGTGTTTTGGAGATCTTTCCAAAATGCACAAATTTGGATAGCTATAAAAAAGAAGATAAATCCTCAAATTATGATAAAGAAAAATTAAAAAAATACTACGAATTAGAAAATATCTCTAAAAATGATGATTCTAGTGAAGAAGATCTTAAAAATGATCCTAGAAATCTTTTAATCAACATGCTAAAAACCTTAAAAAATTTCCCCTTTAAAAAGTCTCAAATTTCATCTTTACAAATTGCTAAAATGCCTTTGTTTGAAGTATTTATCGCGATGTTTTTAGATGAATTTGATAGTGTGTATAAAAAAGGTTTGATGAGATCTTATGTAAGTAGCGAAGAAAACAGAACTTTTTTAAAAGGAAAATTACTTTTTAATGAGCATATAAAATCAAATTTAATACACAAAGAAAGATTTTTCACAAGTAGCGATGAATTTGTTTTAGACATAGCGCCAAATCGTTTGATAAAATCAACATTAAATTTTTTAAAATCCAAAACAAGCTTGAATAAATATAAAATCATCAAAGCTATGCAAATGCTTGATGAGGTAGAATTTTCTACAAATTACGAAAAAGATTTTAGTTTTGAAATTTCAAGACATTTTGATTATTATGAAAATATACTTTCTTGGTGTAAGATATTTTTGCAAAATCAAAGCTTTGCTCCATATAAAGGTAAAAACGAAGCCTTTGCTTTACTTTTTCCTATGGAAAAACTTTTTGAAAACTATGTGGCTTATATGTTTAAACTTGCTAATCCTAGTGAAAATATAAAAACCCAAAGTAGTGGAAAGTATTTAATTTCAAAAAATGATGAAAAGTGTTTTATGTTAAAGCCTGATTTATATATAGAAAATAAAATGATCCTAGATACCAAATGGAAAATTCCAGATGATAACGAAGATGAGAAAAAGGACGGTATATCGCAAAGCGATTTATACCAAATGTTTGCTTATGCAAATAAATACGAGATAAAGGAAATTTATCTTATTTACCCTCTATGTGAGAGAACTTTTGACTTAAGAGAGAAATTAAAAACTAAAGATATTAAGTTTTTAGCACAAGGTTTTTTAAAAGCTTGTGATGAGCATGTAAAGCTTAAGGTATTTTTTGCACCTTTACCTTTTTAGGAAGTAATATGAATCACGAATTTTATATGAATTTAGCTATAGATAAAGCTTGGAAATATCAACTTTTAACCTACCCAAACCCAGCCGTAGGCTGTGTGATCTTAGATAAAAATGGCAAAATCTTAAGTATAGAAGCGCATAAAGAAGCAGGCAAGGCTCATGCAGAGCTTGAAGCAGTGAGTAAAGCCTTAAAAGTGCTTAATCCAAATTTAGATTTACCACAAAATGCAAACGATTTGCATGAGTTTATTTGCAAAAATCATCAGGGGTTGTTAAAAGGCACTAGTGCTTATGTGAGTTTAGAACCTTGCAATCATCAGGGCAAAACCCCACCTTGTGCAAAGCTTTTTAGCACACTTGGTTTTAGTGAAGTTTTTATTGCTACTAAGGATGAGCATAAGCTCGCAAGTGGTGGAGCAGAGTTTTTAAAAGATCAAGGCATAAAAGTTCACATGGGAATTTGCGAGCAAAGAGCCAAAGAGCTTTTAAAGCCTTTTTTAAAATGGCAAAAATCAAGTTTTAAATTTTTTAAACTAGCCCTTTCTTTAAATGGCTCTGCTTATGGTAAAATCGTAAGTTCTAAAGCAAGTAGAACCTATGCTCACACATTACGCTCAAAGCTTGATTTGCTTGTAGTGGGCGGAGAAACTATAAGACATGATAGGCCTATTTTAGATGCAAGGTTAGTTCAAGCTAAAGCACCAAATTTATGCATACTAAGCCATCAAAATTTAGAAAGTTTTGATCCAAACATTCCTTTATTTAGCGTGCCCAAAAGAGAAATTTTTACAAGCATTCCTAGTGAAGCAAAGCTCATCATGTATGAGGGCGGGGAGAATTTTTTAAAAGCCTTTAAAGATGAGTTAGATATGCTTTTGATTTTTTCAAGCTCGAATTTAAATACCTTTGAAAATGTTAAGTTAGATTTAAAGCTAAAGCCTTTATACAAAGGCTTTTTAGAAAATGATACTTATGGATTTTATGAGATTATTAAATCTTAGTAGATTTTTTGTGAGCTTACTTGTGTGAAAAATTGCGCTAAAGTGTTAGCAAAAAAGCTAGCACTTTGCTCTTCTAATCGTTTTAAAAACTTATCTATAGCATCTTCTTTTTGCCAGATAGGGTTTTGCACTTTGGCTAGTTTTTCTAACTCTTTTTTGGCTTGCTCGTAATTGCTTATTTTATCAATGAGTTTTAATTTTAAAGCCTCATTTGCTAAAAACACTTTCGCATCAGCCCATGAGCTTGTTTGATTTAAATCTAGCTTGCGATTTTTAGCGACAAATTGCGTGAAAAGTTCATAGCTTTGATTGGCTAAATTTTGCAAAAAGTCTTTTTCATCTTTGCTCCATTTACGCATGAAAGTTCCTGCTTCTTTATAGCTTCCTGCTTTGATGGTTTGCTCATTTATACCAAGTTTTTGTGCAAGCTCACTTACTTCAAAACCTTGCATAATTACCCCAATAGATCCTACAAAGCTAGCAGGATTAGCGATGATCATATCAGCTCCTACTGCGCTTAGGTAGCTTCCACTTGCTATAGTTCCACCTGCATAGACTACCACAGGTTTTTTAGCTTTAAGATCTTGTATAGCTAAAGCTATTTCCATGCTTGGTGCAAAAGCTCCACCAGGACTATCTATAAAAAGCAAAACCCCTTTTATAGCTTTATCATCTTTGACTTTGTAAATTTGTTCTAAAAGATTGCTCGCATCGCTAATTTCACCTTTAAGATTAATTTGAGCTAGGTTTGCATTAGAAAGTTTGGCATTATCCCCGCTTGGAGTAAGGATCAAAAACACGATAAACAAAAACACAAAGGTTTTAAAATAAGTGTTGATATAAGAAATGGTTTTTCCAATTCCTTTAAAAAATGATTTTATAATCTGCATTCTTTTCCTTTTTAAGTTGTTTAATCAAAAATTAAATCCAAAATTTGACACCAAATTAACATTATACTGATTTTTATAAATTTCATTTAATAATTTTATATCAAAAAAGAATGTTTTATTTGGTTTGAAATTTAGTCCAAGGTTAATGTTGAGTAAGTTAGTATCTAAATCATAGTATTGTTTAAATTTTTGATTTTTAAAATCAATAAAATTTGCATTATTGCTTATCTTTTTTCCTGTTAATCTTTTTTCATACAATATAGAACCTGTTATAGTATTTTTATTTTCATCTAAATTTGGTAATACATAAGAAGAAGTAATCCCTAAAACTAAAGATGTGCTGTTGTGTTTTATGCTATCGTAAGATTTTGAAAAAATTCCACTGCTTTCACTAAATGCATTTTGTTGAAAATAATTGTAATTAAAATATACCAAAGGAGTTAAATTTAAATTTTTATTATAACTAAATTCTTTTGCTACACCTAATTGGGTAGAAGTTATCAATCCATTATATGTTCCTTTTAAAGTATCTGAATTTAGTATATATCTTTGCATGTTGCTTGAGTATAATCCTATGCCAATACCGCTTAAAATTTTAAAATTTTCTAAATTCAAAATATAATTGCTTGATAAATTTGCGTTTTTTGTTTTGATATTAGATGTTGAAAAATCAACATTAGAATATGAAGTACTTAAATGCGTTGCGAACATTGAAGAATTAATTTCTTTTCCTACGCTAAGATTGAGTCCATAGGAGCTTCCATGAAAATCATTACCATATATTTTTTTAAAACTAGGTCCCATTTGGAAGATATATGTTTGATTATCATAAAAATTAAAATTGGCTACATCACTTTGATATAATAAATTTGTCGGATAAGTATTACTAGCTAATCTAATATCCTCCATAGGTGTATTTATGAAAGTTGGATTAAGAGTCGAGAGCATGTTATTTTGTCCGAAATTACTGTAGGTGTTTAATAATTGGATTGAATTGGATAAATAATCATTTGATTCCAAGCTTTTTAGACTACTTTGAACGATTTTTTTATCTGCATTATCTAGTAAAATAAAATAATTTTTATAGTTTTCATTTAAGTTATCCATCATTCTAATGCTTCTTAATGCTTGTCCTATGGTGCTATTTTGAGTATTATATGCATTGTTTTTTATAATAGGCTTGACTATTATTTGAGAGTTATCATGTTCAGGTTTTGGTTCAGGTTTTGGTTCAGGTTTTGGTTCAGGTTTTGGTT
>NZ_JAKMRU010000013.1:0-49469 GCF_025772235.1 Campylobacter sp. IFREMER_LSEM_CL1085
GCAAATTTTAACACAAGATTTCATTTACAAGACTTAAAATTTATCTTATTTAAAAACAAAAATGCTAAAATCACAAAAATCACATACTTACTAGGTAAAACAATGAAAATACAAGAATTTATTTTAAACTTTATTTTTAAAGTTTCAAATCAACCTGTTAATTTAAAAGATTTATTAGAAGCAAATGCCTTGTTAAATGAAGGTATGATGATAGATCCTACGAAATTAAATTTTAAATTTAAGGTATTTAATTCTTATCTTATATATACCCTTTTTTGTATAGCTATTTTAGTTCCTATGCTTATCATCAGCCATTATTTTTTAACAATTATTGATTTTCATATTAGCATCTTGAGTGCTATTTTTGTTACCGCTTGTGTTTTTGTTGGCTATGATATTTTTAAAATTTATACTAGAAAAGTAATAAGCAAAAAATTATTGAAAAAAGCCTGGACTTTACATTTTCCATATTTTGCTTATGAAAAATATTCAAAAATAGCAGAAAATATTTATAATCAAGCTATTAAAGAAGAAATTCCAAAAAATCAACTTGAACAATATGTTTTGGAGAAAATCATTCAAACACAAGATTAATCTAAAAAGTCTAAAACTTGATTTTGAAAATACAATGCTTCAAGCTGTCTTTGAAGCTCTTTGTTTTCTTCATCTAAAACTAATTCTTGCGATCTTAAATCCGCTATTTCTCTACTTACATAATAAATTTGATTTCTAATATAAATTTGTGGGAAAAATATCAATAAAGCAAATGCTATCATCAAACCTGCATATAATAAATTTTTAGGGGTTAAATTTTTATTTTCCTCACTTACTATGCTATCTAAAAGTTCGTATTTATCTTCTTGATTATATTCTTGGTTTTCTTCAAGCCTTACCTTTTCTTCTAAAATTTTTTGCTCTTGCTTAGCTAATTTTTCTTTTTCTTTTAATTCTTCTTGAGCTTTTTTTATTTTTTCTTGTTCAATTTTTTTTTGCTCTTTTAATTCTTGTTTGAGTTTGACTTTTTCTTTTCTTTTTTCTTTTAAATCTTGAAATTTTGAAGTAACAAAGACATTACTTTGAGTAAGAATTTTAGATATTTGAATAGAATCTTTTTTTTCTTGTTGTATTTTTTCTACTTTTTTTACTTCCTGCAAAGTTTTAACATTTTTAGATGGCTTAAGATTTTTATCATTTTTTTTATCAAATTTTTCTTTTTGCTTTTTGAAAAAATTGAGTTGTAATTTAAAAGGCTTTTTTTCTTCTAATTTAACATTTATCAAATCTTCTTTTAAATAAATAGCGGATTGTTTTTTAGGTTTTTCTTTATATTCTTCATCAAAGTCTGTAAATTTAGGTCTTTTTTTACGCTGTATTCTATTTTTTAATATGCGATCGCTTTCATTGAAATTGTGCTCATACTCTTCATAAGGTCTACCTTCTTTAATAGCCCTAGAATATTTCAACATTTTTTCGCGTATATTTTGTTTTTCTTTTAAAAAATCATCTTCAATCATTATTTACCTAAAATAAAAAATTCTCATTTTTGCACAACTTGATCTACTATTATAGCTTATTTCTTCTTTGGAGGCACTTATAGCTTTTTTACTTAAAATTTTACCAAGACTATGTCCTTTACCGCATTCGCATTTTATAGCTCTTTCATCACAAATGCAGTCTTTTTCCCATCTTTTAAAAGTATTTTTTACTATTCTATCCTCTAAAGAATGAAAGCTAATAATAGCTAATTTACAATCTTTTAATTTTGCTTTCTCTATATTTTCAAGTAAGGATTTTAACTCACCAAGTTCATTATTTACTTCTATACGCAAAGCTTGAAATACGAGCAAAGCTAAAGATACATTGCGTCCTTTTAACTTAGCATTTCCTATAATTTGACTTAATTCTTTTGCACTTGTAATCTCTTTTTGACTTCTTGCATTGATAATTTTTTGAGCAAGCATTGAGGCAACCGGCGCTAGATCTCCATAGTCTTTAAAAATTCGTTCCAAAGATTCCTTGTTGTAAGAATTTACCACTTCTTTAGCACTTAAAGGATTATTTTGATCCATTCTCATATCTAAAAAATCAGAATTTAGTGAAAAACCTCTATCATTTTTATCAAGCTGCAAAGAAGATACACCAATATCAGCTAAAATTCCTCTTATGTTTTGCGTTGAAATTTGAGTTAAAATATCTTTAAAACCTATATGATTAAAACTTATTCTATCTTGAAAATTTTTTAAAAACTCTTTGGAAAAATTTAAAGCCTCTAAATCTTTATCGCAAGCAATTAATCTTAATTTTTCATGAGCTTGCAATAATGCTTTAGAATGCCCTCCATAACCCAAAGTACAATCTAAAAAATCTCCGCTATCAAAATCATCAAAAGTATTTAAAACTTCTTGTAATAAAACAGGAATATGTGGACTTTGCAAAATATACCTTTTAATATTTTTTAGTATAATACCTTAGCTAAGTTTAAAACAAGGTTTTTAATGAATAAAGAAAATATTATTTCCCAAATTCAAATTCTATCCTCATCAATGTTTAAAAAAAATTTTTTTGGAATTTGCCATGGTTCTGTTTCAGCAAAACTTTCCCAAGGCTCATTTATTATCAATAAAAGCAATGCTTTTTTGAATCAATTAGATGAAAAAAATTTAAGTATCTTAAAATTTGCAAAAGATTATAGCTGGGATGAAGCAAGCAGCGATAGTGAAATACATAAAAGCATATATGAAAATATACCTGAAGCTAAATTCGTATGTTTTGCTTATCCAGCTTATACCTTATCCATGAGTTTAAATCATGATTTCATAACACCTCAAGATTATTTTGGAGAAATTTTTTTAGAAGAAATTCGAGTTTACAATCCTAAAAGTTATGAGGATTGGGATGATAGATCGCAAACTGAAATTTATCGTTATATGTTAGAACAAAAACAAAATTTTGTCGTTGTGAAAGGATATGGAATATTTGCTTATGGAAGAACAAGCTATGAACTTGGAAAAATAATAGATTTAATCGAAAATTCTTGTAAAATTATCCATTTAGCAGAGACAAATTTATCATAAAATCATAAAATTAATTTTTTATTAATCACAAATTACCTATAATTTATGGTTTAATTTAATTAATTATGGATTGGGGTAAAAATGCTCACTTGGATGCAGCATCATAAAAAATATTTAGTTATTACTATTTGGATTAGTGTTATTGCTTTTGTTGGAGCAGGTTTTGTTGGCTGGGGAAGTTATGATTTTAACACCGATAGATCAAATTCTGTTGCAAAAGTAGGCGATGAAAAAATAAGCTATGATGAATTTAATCTAAAATATTCTCAATTATTTAACTACTACTCACAATTAAACAATGGCAATTATACACAAGAACAAGCACAAAAAGATGGCTTAGATACTCAAGCTATCAATAAACTTATACAAGAAAAACTTCTGCTTTCTTATGCTAAAACTTTAGGTTTAAATGTAAGCGAAGAAGAAATTGCTTATGATTTAGCGCATCAAAAAATTTTTCATAATGCTTCAGGTGTTTTTGATAAAGATTTATATTATAATTTACTTGCAAGAAACAACTATACACCAAAAGCTTATGAAAAAATTATCCATGATGAATTATTGCTTAAAAAAATCAATGCTATTTTAAATTTACAAATCAAACAAAATGAGCTTGATATGTTTGGTGCAAGTTTTTTAATGCAAGATAATTTAAAAATTCAAATAATAAAACTTGATAATAAAAATATTCCTATTGATGAAAAAGAACTAAAACAAACTTGGGAAAAAAACAAAAACCTATATAAAACACAAAAAAGCTATGAGCTTGCAACTTATTTTTTAGATCCTAATACAATCACAGTTGTTGATAAAGAAATTCAAGCTTACTATGAAGAAAATAAAAATGACTATAAAGATTTTGCAGGAAAAATTCTAAGCTTAGAACAAAGCAAAGATAAAGTTATAAAAGATTTAAAACTTTCCAAGCTTAAACTTAAAGCTAATGAAAGCTATGTTGCTTTGAGAAAAAACGAGCTTAGTTTTGACAAAAACATCACAATAAGCGATGCTGATATTTATTACCCTTTAGAAAACATACAAAAAGCTAAAGAAAATGATTTTATTAAGCCTTTTAAATTTGAAAATGGCTATATGATTGCAAAACTTATAAAAATAAATCCTATACAGACTATGACTTTTAAGCAAGCCAAAAATGAAGTGAGCAAACTTTACATCAGAGAAAAAACTAAAACTTTATTAGAAGAAAAAGCAAAGCTTGCCCTAGATAATTTCCAAGGCATAGATATAGGAACTTATAGTCGCGACTCAAGCAAAGGGGCAAAAGTAGGTGAAATGATAAACGATGCTGAATTTAGTGAGTTTTTAATGCATGTATTTGACTCAAATAAAGCTAAATCTTATGTTTTATTTGATGATAAAGCAATAGTTTATGAAATTACAAAGCAAACTCTAGAAAACAAAGATAAAGAAGAAATTTATAAATTTATCATAGAACAAAGTGCCAAACAAACTAAACAAGCTTTACTTAAGGAAGAATTATTAAAAAAACTTATAGAATTATATCCAATCCAACGCTATTATAAAGGAAATACAAATTGAATATTTTAGGAATTGATTTAGGCTCAATACAAACTTGTGCTATTTTGGCACAAAAAAGCGAAGAAGGACTTAAAATCATTGGTTTTGGAAAATCAAAATCAAATGGTATAAAAAAAGGAGCAATTACCAATATAGAGCTTGCTTCAAAATCTATAGAAGAGGCAGTAGCCGATGCACAAATGATGTCAGGTGTGCATTATGATAAAGTAATTGTATCTATTTCAGGTGCTTATGCAAAAAGTGTAGACAGTATAGGTGTAGTTAATATACCAAATCATGAAATAGGTATTAAAGAAATTCACAGAGCAGTAAGCACAGCAAAACATACCGCAAATATACCTAGTGGATATGAAATCATTCATGTATTGCCTTATAATTTTAAAGTAAATGATCTTGAGCATGTAGAAGATCCTTTGGGAATGAGTGGAAATCGTCTTGAAGTTTCTACACATATTGTAATCTCGCAAGAAGTGCATATTAAAAATCTAAAAAAAGCAGTTGAGCTTGCTGATCTTAGAGTAGATAATATCGTTCTTTCAGGATATGCTTCTTCTATCGCATGCTTTGATGATAGTGAAAAAGAATTAGGTGCTATTTTAATCGATATGGGTGGAGCAGTTTGCGATATGGTCATTCATGCGGGTAATTCTATACGATATAATGAATGCTTACAAATTGGTTCAGTAAATATCACTAATGATTTATCCATAGCTTTACATACCCCACCAAAAGAAGCAGAAAAACTAAAATTAAATTATGCATCTTTAGCACAAAATGAAAACTCAATTATACAAATTCCATATATGGGTGATGAAAAAAGAAAAAATGAAGTTTCAGTAGAAGTTATATCTAATGTTATTTATGCAAGAATTGAAGAAACTATTATTATTTTGGCTAAAATGCTAAGTGATAATGCTTGTGCAAATCAAGCAGGAGCAGGCATAGTATTAACAGGTGGAATGACAAAATTTGCAGGACTTGACAAACTTGCTTCAGCTTATTTTGATAATAAAGCTGTTAGAATAGCGACCGCAAAAAAAGATACTATGGATGGCTTTAAAGAAATTTTTGAAGATGCAGAAAATAGCTGCGCTATAGGTCTTTGTTTATATGGTGGTGGACATTTTACTCCTTATGAATTAGATTCTAATGAAAAACTAAGATACAAAGGAGAGCCTGAATTTATCAACAAACAGATAAAACAAAATCTCACCATAGAAGAACATGAAGAAGAAAATAAAAATTTTGAAGAAATTTTTCAAGAACAGAGAGATTTTGAAGATGAAAAAACAGAATTAACAAAAGTTGAAACCAAAAAAGATAAAAAATCAAGTTTTATGCATAATTTTTGGAATAAATTAATAAACCAGTTCTAATAGGAGATACAATGAGCGAATATCTAGTAGAAGAAATGCAACACGCAAAAGGTGCAAAAATAAAAGTCATAGGCTGCGGTGGCGGTGGCGGTAATATGATAGATCATATGGTAAATATGGGCTTACATGATCTTGATCTTATCTCAGCAAATACTGATGCACAAGCTATAGCAAAATCTTTAGCAAAAACTAGAATTCAACTAGGTGAGAAAAAAACTAAAGGTTTAGGTGCTGGTATGCAACCAGAAATTGGAGCAGAAAGTGCAAGAGAAAGCTTTGAAGAAGTAAAAGCAGCTTTAAGTCAAAGTGATATAGTATTCATTTCAGCAGGACTTGGTGGTGGAACTGGTACAGGTGCAGCTCCTGTTGTAGCACAAGCTGCTAAAGAAGTAGGCGCATTAACTGTTTCGGTTGTAACTATGCCTTTTGCTTTTGAAGGAAAACAAAGAAAAAAATTAGCTGAAGCTGGCTTGGCTGAATTAAAAAAAGAAAGTGATTCTATCATTGTAATCCAAAATGAAAAACTTCTTAGTATACTTCCAAAAAAAGCAGGTATAAAAGAAGCATTTAAACTAGTTGATGATATCTTAGCTAGAGCTGTTAGAGGTATGGTGTCTATTCTTTTAGAAGATGGCGATATCAATGTTGACTTTGCAGATGTTAGAACTGTTATGAGCCATAGAGGTTTAGCTTTAATGGGTGTGGGTCATGGAGAAGGTGAAAATGCTATCATGGACGCATTATCAAGTGCTATAGAATCTCCATTATTAGATGGTATGACTATGAAAGGCGTTAAGGGCGTGATTATCCATTATAAAATTGGACCTGAATGCTCATTGATAGAAATTTCACAAGCTACTCAAAGCATTAGCGATATAGCAGATGAAAATGCAAAAGTAATCTTTGGTGCAACTACTGATGAAAGCATGGGCGATCGTGTTGAAGTAACTATCATTGCTACAGGTTTTGAAGATAAAGCTGAAATAGAAAGTGCTAAAGAACAAGAAGAAAGTAAAAAAAATAGCTATATGAATTTGCGCAAAGCTAGCGGTGGGTTTGATGAGGAAGTAATTTCTCAACTTGATGTTCCTGCTTTCTTGCGTCGTCAAATGGATTAATTTGTAAGTAAAAATCCTTATATGAATTCTTCATTATTATGTGATTTTTACGAACTAAGTATGGCTTATGCTTATTTTAAACAAAATATGCATAAGCAGATTGTTTATTTTGAAGTTTTTTTTAGAAAAGCTCCTGATAGTGCTTCTTATGCTATTTTTTGTGGATTAGAACAAATCATAAATCATATTAATCATTTTTCTTTCTCTAAAGATGACATAGATTTTTTGAAAAATACTAAAAAATTTGATGATGATTTTGTAAACTACCTTTCAACTTTAAAATTTAGTGGAGATATACTAAGTGTTAAAGAAGGTGAATGTATTTTTGCTAATACACCTTTAATGATTATCAAAGCACCTATAATAGAAGCTTTATTATTAGAAACTTTCATACTTTTAACTCTAAATCATCAATGTCTAATTGCCACTAAAGCTAGCAGAATTGCTCAAATTGCAAAAGAAAAATTACTCTTAGAATTTGGCTCTCGCAGAGCCCATGGAGAAAGCGCAGCTTTAAATGGTGCTAGAGCTGCTTTTATAGGTGGTTTTCATGCAAGTGCTTGTACTTTAGCTGGGAGAAAATTTAATATTCCTATTAGTGGAACCATGTCTCATGCTTGGGTACAAATGTTTGATGATGAGCTAAGTGCTTTTAGAGCATATTGTCAAGTTTATAAAGATAATATAAGTCTTTTGATTGATACATATGATTATAAAAAAGGTATTGAAAATGCTATTTTAGTTTTTAATGAGTTAAATACGCAAGATTCTATGCAAAATTATTCCATCCGTATTGATTCAGGAGATTTGCTGAAAATCTCTAAATATATTAGAAAAAAACTAGATCTTGCTAACTTAACAAAATGCAAAATCATAGCTAGCAATGCCTTAGATGAGTTCATCATAGAAAAATTACTAAAAAACAAAGCTCCAATCGATGCTTTTGGTATTGGAGAAAAGCTTATTACTTCAGCAAGCTCGCCTATTTTTGGAGCTGTTTATAAGCTTGTTGCATTAGAAAAAAACAATCAAATCATCCCTAAAATAAAAATCAGCGCAAGCTCAAGCAAAACAACCTTGCCACATTTTAAAAAACTCATAAGGTATTATAAAAACAATAAAGCAAGTTTTGATATTTTATATACACATGATGAGAGTATCAAAAATTATCAAGGTTATACATATAAAAATTTACATGAGCTTATTTTTAAAGATGGAAAATTAATCTATGGGCTTCCTAACTTGAAAAATATTCAAGAGTATCATAAAAAAAGTGTTGATAGTTTGGATTTTAAACTAAAAAAACTTCAAAATCCAAGTATTTATAAAGTAAAAATTTCTAAAAAATTACAAAATATGCAAAAAACTTACTTAGAAAAAAATTAATCTTTTTCTCTAAGTTTTACTTCATCTTCTACTTCAAGTAAAAATCTATCAACAAGCTCATCTTCTTTTAATTTTGCCACCACTTCACCATGTCTTATAACTAAACCTTGATTTTTTCCAAAAGCAATAGCCACATCAGCACCCTTAGCCTCACCCAAGGCATTTACAACACAACCCATAACACTTATATTTAATGGTTCTTTTATATGTTTAGTTTTTTCTTCTACTATCTTAATCGCTTTAATCAAATCGCTTTGAATTCTTCCACAAGTTGGGCATGAGATGATATTTACTCCACTCTTTTGCACTCCACTATCTTGCAAAATAGCCCTTGCTACCTTAATCTCTTCTTCAAGCTCCCCTGTCATAGAAACTCTCATTGTATCGCCTATACCTTTTAAAAGCAAATTTCCTAAGGCAATCGAACTTTTAACCGTACTATGAAATTTAGTTCCTGCTTCAGTAACCCCTAAATGAAACGGATAATCACAAAGTGGTCTTAGAGCTTCATAAGCTTTTATGGTATTTTGCACATCTGAAGTTTTCATAGAAATTTTAATGTCAAAAAAGTCTAAATCTTCTAGTAATTTTATATTATATAAAGCGCTCTCAAGCATAGCCTCTATATTATAACCATATTTATCGCTAAATTGCTTTTCTATAGAGCCATGATTTACCCCTATTCTAATAGGAATTTTTCTTTGTTTACAAGCTTGCACCACTTCTTTTATATTTTCTTTTGAGCCTATATTTCCCGGATTAATTCTCACCCCATCGATAAATTCAGCACAAAAAACTGCTAGCTTATGATTAAAATGTATATCCACTATTAAAGGCAAGGGACTTTTTGCTTTGATTTCTTTTAAAGCTCTTGCATCTGCCATGTCCAAACAAGCTAAACGCACTATATTTGCACCGGCAAAATAAAGCCTATTAAGTTGCTCTAAACAACCTTCAATATCTCTTGTTTTAGTAAAAAGCATGGATTGCACAGAAATAGGTGCATCACCACCTATTAAAACATCGCCTACTTTTATTTGTCTTGTTTTATATCTTGTCATTAAAATCACTCTAAAAATATTTTTATATAATTTTAATAATTTAATCTAAAAATATCAAGGATTTAATATGAAAAATTTACTTAATTTTTTATCAGCTCATTTAGATAGCAAAAAAGCAAATTTTTTATTAAATTCACTCAAAACCAATCAAGATTATTTTTTTCAAAAATTTATACTAGATAATATAAATCATATTACAGCTTGGCTTAATAGTGACGATTTTAAACAATATGAAAATAAGACTTATCCACCATTAGTAAATCCAAAAAATATCGATATAGAACCTAGTGATTATTGCACAAAACTTGCTTGGAAACTAAACATACCTCTAGAAAATGCTAAATTTATCTATATTTCCCCTCATGGTGTTGGCGCTGCTGCTTTTTTAACACTACTCAATGAAGCATGCAATGTTTATTGCTCTGCTTCTTGGGTATCTCCAAACAACGGATATTACAGATATAATTTAAATTTTAAATCACTTCTTCAATACTCTCAAACAGCTATTAATATATCCGAGACAAATATTTTAGATTTGGATAAATATTTAAATTTAATTAGTTGTGATATACCTATACTAATTCAAACACGAGATCCCATATCTTTATTAAAACATTCATATGGAAGAGATTGGAGTAAAGTTCAAAGAAACTATAATCAAAATTTTAACTTAAATTTTAACTACCAAGAATATATTAATTTTTTAAAACCAAACAAAACTTACATGAAAGATGATTTTGAAAATTTACTAGAAAATACTTTTATAATGCATACTCTACTTAATAAAATTAACACAAACAATATTACTTATATAGATATGTGTGACTTAAACGAAAAGAAGGCTTATAATACTTTTATTAACTTGGCAGATAAATTTGATTTTACCCCCCCCCATAATGATGAAAATCTTTTTAAAAGAAAAGAATTTAGAGGTTATATAAGATATTTGCTTCCTTTAATTTTTCAAGTAGATTATGAAATAAAATTAATTATTAATAGATATCATATAAGCAACGAGCAAATAAATATTTTTTCCTACATTAGCAATAATGATCTTAAAAATAACATTGGCATTTATATCGATAAAAATAAAATATCTAAATTTTTAAATCATAAAAATTATGCAAGAATCAAACAATATTTATCCAATTTTTTAGATGCAATCAAAGAAATTGTTGACTACACAGAAACAAATCTTATGAAAGAAGATGAAGTATTAGACTATCTCAAGAAAAACAAAACAGCAAGGCTAAAACTCAAAGATATATTAGATAAAGAACTAATACATATTAAAAATTTCCGCCCTGATATTGTGAAATCATGGAAATATTACCAAGAATTTGAAAAATTCTTTAACTAAAATCAACCGGATCTATATCGCAAGTAATATTTTTAAAATTTAAAGCAAAGTGCTCAAATTTTACAAGTTCTTGATGAGTATTAGCGCGCAATAATACATAAAAACGCCATTTTTTATTTAGCATTTCAATGCCACAAGCACCATGGCCTACTAATTGCACTTGTTTTAATTCTTGAACTTTATTAGCTATAAATTCACATAAATTTAAAGCTTTGTTTTTATCCTCATCTTCAATAATTAGCCTTAAAAGTCTTTTAAATGGGGGATAAAGCTCATTTCTGGCATTTAATTCATCTTTTAAAAAACTATCATAATCTTGTATATATTTTTCAAAAAAAGATCTATTTTTAGTTTGTAAAAGTACCCTACCCTCACCCTTTCGACCTGCACGACCTGCTACTTGCATAGCAAGAGCCAAAGTCTCTTCCAAAGCTTTAAAATTAGGTCTGAATAAATACTCATCAAGACCTAAAATCACACTCAAATCCACATTGTGATAATCATGTCCTTTAGCAAGCATAGAAGTGCCTACTAAAATATCAATTTTTTCTTGATTAAAATCTTTTAAAATCATATCAAGCTTTTTTACACTGCTAATCTCATCACTATCAAATCTTTTTATGATAGGATTAAACTCAGCTAATTCTCTTTCTAAAAGCTCACAAAGCTCTGCTGTGCCCATTTTTTTAGCTTCAAGCATAACTCCATTGCAAGTTGGGCAGGTTTGATCGATTTCTTTAGTAAAATTGCAATAATGACATTTTAATGCATTTTTATTTTTGTGCAAACTCAAAGCAATAGAACAAAAAGGGCATTTAATGGTATTAGCACATTCTTTACATAAAATTTGTCTAAAATTTGCCCTTGTAGGTAAAAATACCACAGCTTGCTTTTTATTTCTTAAGCTAATTTTTAATTCTAAAAGTAATTTTGACGAGACACTAAGCTCGCTCTCATCATATAAAAACTGCTTTTTGCTTTCAAAAAAGGTTCCTTTAAGTCTAAAACAAGGATGTTTATAATAACTTACAACACTTGGAGTAGCAGAACCTAAAAGAACTTTTATATGCATTTTTTTTGCTATAAATAAAGCCAAATCTCTTGCATTGATTTTTGGATTATTAGAAGCTTTATAAGAATTATCATGCTCCTCATCAATAATAATCAAACTTAAATTCTTAAAAGGTAAAAACAAAGCCGACCTAGCTCCCACCACCAAAAGAGCTTTTGAATTTGTTAAATCTTGCAAATATTCTTGCTTTTTTTTCTTAGTAATTTTAGAATGCCACAAGAAAAAATGCTCGCCAAAATACACTTTTAATCTTTTTTGCATTTGCGGAGTTAGAGCGATTTCTGGCATTAAAAGCAAAACTTGCTTTCCTTGCTCTAGATATTCTTTTATCAAGCTAATATAAATTTCAGTTTTACCACTTCCTGTATCGCCAAATAACAAACTAGTTTGTTTAGTTTTTATAAATTCCAAAGCCTCTTGCTGGTTTTTACTTAAACTAGGTGCTTTTTCTATATGAATTTTTTCATTTTTATACTCTTTAATGCTTTCAAACATACCCAAAACAAAAGCTATTTTACTAGCATAATAATAAGCAATAAATTGAGCAAGTTCGTATTGGTATTGCGTTAGTTTAAAACCTGTTTTTTCTTTTATAGCTTGGGTTTTAAAATCAGGCTTTGAACATTTTTGTAAAATTATAGCTTTGAGATTTTTTTTCCTTGCAAGATCAACTATCACTTCATCTAAAATTTCAATTTCTTCTTCACTTTCATAAATTAAGGTATCTAAATAATATCCTTTTATAGCAAGTTGATAAAAATTCAAAACCCATAATCCTTACAATTTAAACTCACACATTCTAAAAAAACTTTTTCACCATTATAAGAAAAATCTATGTAATTTTTAGCATTTATAAAAAATCTATATTGAGTATTTGCTATTTTCATCCATGATTTTTTACTTGAAACAATTGGCTTATCTAATACACTATATGTACAATGATTTGTTTTTTTGTAATTTTGCAAACTATCACAAAAAAATAATTTTTGATTTTCACTATTTATCAAAGCTTCATCTAAAATGGCTGGAAAATCCTTACTTTCTTTAAATAAAAACTGATTTTTGAGTAAGGCCAAAGAAGCATTGATGAGCTCTACCTCACTTTTTGCTTGGATAAGTTTAGCATCATTTTTTCCAAAAGAAAAATACGGATAAGCAATTGTGCTAAGAATAGCAATAATCATCATACAAAAAATAAGCTCTACTAAAGTAAAAGCTTTTTTTACTTGCATTTATTGTATTTCTTCATCGATAGTGTTTATAAGTTTGTTGAGTTCTTTTTTTAAGATATAGTTTTCGTAGCTAAGTTTTACAAAAGCATTAATGAAATTTGCAAGTTCTATCTTACCTGTGCCTCCAGAAATTAAAGCAATCTCATCTTCAAGATGATTTGCAAATTCATTACTGCATGTTACAACAAAGTCTTTTGCATAGACATTGATTGTAACTTTTCTTTGATTATTGTTTGCCAAGAACTGCCTCTATTTTTTTGATCACATCTTCACTTTCAATATTTTTATTTTTAAGCTCTTCTTCCAAACGCGCAATTTGATTGTTTTTGGCTTCATTTTGTGCTTTTACGCTCACTAATTCATTTCTTAAATTTTCATTTATTTCACATACTTCATTATATTTAGCCAAAAGCTCATTTACTTTATCTGTCATTGTGTTGATTATTCTTTCATCATACATAATTTTTTGCCTTTATTGATTTTATATTTTAGAGTATTTTAAACACATATTGTAACAAAAAAAAATTTAATTTTGCATAGCTTTTTGTTTTAAAATTTAAATTTTTAGAAAAAATTTTGTGTAAAATTAGTAAAAATACAAGTTAGGAAAAATTATGTTTGAACTTACTAGCGAATTTAAGCCAAGTCCTGATCAAAAGCAAGCTATTGATGGTATAGTAAAAAGCATTAAAGCAGGTAATAAATACCAAACCTTGCTAGGTGTTACAGGTAGTGGAAAAACTTTCACTATGGCAAATATCATTAAAAACTTAAACATGCCTACTCTTATCATGAGCCACAATAAAAGCCTATGCGCGCAACTTTATAGTGAATTTAAAGGCTTTTTTGCAAATAATCATGTGGAGTATTTTATAAGCTATTATGATTATTATCAACCCGAGGCTTATATACCAAGAACCGATGTTTTTATAGAAAAAGACAGCTCTACTAATGAAGACTTAGAAAGATTAAGACTAAGCGCAAGTGCTTCGCTTTTAAGTTATGATGATGTTATTTGCATAGCTAGTGTTTCAGCAAATTATGGTTTGGGAAATCCAAGTGAGTATGTGGGTATGGTTTTGATTTTAGAGCTTAATATGCAAATAAATCAAAAAGAACTTTTAAAAAAACTTGTAGATATGGGTTATAAACGCAATGATAATTTCTTTGACAGAGCTGATTTTAGAGTCAATGGAGATATAGTAGATATATATCCAGCTTATTATGAGGATGAAGCTATTAGACTTGAATTTTTTGGCGATGAACTTGAGGCGATGTATCATTATAATATCTTAGAAAATAAAAAAGGTAAAGACTTAAAAAAATTTATACTTTATCCAACTAGTCAATTTAGCGTAGGTGAAGCTAGACTTAAAGAGGCTATAAAAGGTATAAAAGCTGAATTAAATAAACGCCTTGCTTATTTTGAAAATGAAAATAAACTCGTAGAAGCACAAAGACTAAAACAAAGGGTAGAATTTGACCTTGAAATGCTTCAAAGTACTGGCATGTGCAAAGGAGTTGAAAATTATGCCTTGCATTTAACAGGGCTTAAGAGCGGCGATACACCTTATACGCTTTTTGATTATTTTGCCATTAAAAATCAAGATTTTTTAGTCATTGTAGATGAATCTCATGTATCTTTACCACAATTTCGCGGAATGTTTGCAGGGGATAGAAGCAGAAAGCAAACTTTGGTTGATTATGGTTTTCGCTTGCCAAGTGCCTTAGGTAATAGACCTTTGATGTTTGATGAATTTATTAATAAAAATTGTAAATTTTTATTTGTTTCAGCCACACCTGCACCTTTAGAACTAGAATTAAGCAAAGAAAATATTTTTTATCAAATCATGCGTCCAACAGGGCTTTTAGATCCTAAAATAGAAATCAAAGATAGTGAAAATCAAGTAGAAATTTTATACGATGAAGCTAAAAAAGTTATAGAGCGTAATGAAAGAGTTTTAATAACCGTTTTAACTAAAAAAATGGCTGAAGAGCTTAGTAAATACTACTTGGAACTTGGCTTAAAAGTAAAATACATGCACTCAGAAATTGATGCAATTGAGCGCAATGAAATCATCCGTGGCTTAAGAAGTGGCGCTTTTGATATTTTAATCGGGATTAATCTTTTAAGAGAAGGACTTGATTTACCTGAAGTTTCCCTTATAGCAATTATGGATGCAGACAAGGAAGGCTTTTTAAGAAGCACCACCGCACTCATTCAAACGATGGGACGCGCGGCTAGAAATGTCAATGGAAAAGTATTGCTTTTTGCTAAAAAAATCACAAAATCTATGCAAGAAGCTATCGATACTACCAATGAAAGAAGAACCCTACAAGAAGCTTATAATAAAAAGCACAACATCACACCAACCTCAGTAAAAAGAAACATAGAAGAAAGTTTAAAACATGAGCTTGAACAAAGAGAAATTTATCGTAAAGGCAAAGAACTTGAAAAAATGCCTGCGAAAGAACGCGCTAAAATAGTAAAAGAATTAAGAAAACAAATGCTAGAAGCAGCTAAAAATCTTGAGTTTGAGAAAGCGGCAATGCTTAGAGATGAAATTAATAAATTAAGAACTTTATAATCCCTTAAAATAAGGGATTATTTATTTGCTCTTTCTATATACTCTCCACGCACAGTATCAACGCGGATTACTTCCCCTTCTAATACATGGAAAGGAATTTGCACTACCGCACCTGTTTCTAAAGTAGCTGGTTTTTTATTTGAGCCTTGAGTATCACCTTTAAAATTTGGTGCTGTTTCAATAATTTTAAGTTCCATTACTTGAGGTACTTCCACACCAATTGCTTTTCCATTGTGAAATAAAACATCTACCAAGGTTCCATCAAGCATCCATTTTTTAGCTTCACCCACATCTTCATCGCTAATTGCAACTTGCTCATAAGTTTGGGTATCCATAAATTGACAATTTTCACCATCATCGTATAGATATTGCATTTGTTTTTCTTCTAAAATTGGAGATTCACATTTATCCCCTGCATGGAAAGTTTTTTCCAAAACCTTACCATCGATAAAAGATTTAATTTTAATACGAACAAAAGCAGGACCTTTTCCTGGTTTTACATGTTGATATTCTACGATTTTAAAAGGAATACCATCAATTTCTATTTTTAAACCTTTTTTTAAATCTCCCATTCCATAAGAAGCCATATATTTTCCTTAATTTTAAAATTAAAAAATAATTGTAACAATTAAGGCTTATAAAAAGCCTTAAATTTCTGCATATTCTGCAAAAATACAAGCATCAATAGCTCTTAATTCCTCAAGCAAAGCTTTTGAAATTTTTGTATCAAGCAAAATTACAGCCAAAGCTTTTCCAAAGCCATTTCTACCAAGTCTAAAATCAGCTATATTGACATTATTTTTGGCTAAAATTCCGCTAACATTAGCAATAACTCCTGGTATGTCATTATTGTTTAAAATTATCATTTTCCCTTTTGGTTTAAAATCTACATCAAAACCATTTAACTCTACTATCCTTTGTTCATTTTCACCAAAAATAGTCCCTGAGATAGAAAGGTTAGAATTATCTGTAATTACTTTTATAGTGATTTTATTACTATAACCACTACTTGGTAGAATACAAGAAGAAAGTTCTACGCCCTTATCTTTAGCTACAAAATGTGCGTTAATATAATTAATATTCTCACCTAAAATTCCTCTTAAAACACTCACTGTTGCAAAAGTTAGTAAAGACTCATTATACTCGCTAATTTGTCCTTCGCTCTCAAGTTTAATAGCCTTAATAGGAGTTTTATCAAGCTGAGCAGCCAAAAAGCCCATTTTGGAAATAAGCTCAATATAAGGTGCTACAAAACTTGGTAAATCTTCAGTTTTAATCGGTAAATTTAAAGCATTAGGATAAGAAATTCCTCTTGCAGCATTTAAAGCTTGCTCGCATGCTTGGATAGCGATATTTTCTTGACTTTCTAAAGTGTTTGCACCAAGATGAGAAGTAACAGAAACATTTTCAAAGTCTAAAAATGGATGATTAGTTGCCGGTTCTTTATTAAACACATCAATACCAAGCCAAGCTATTTTACCACTTTTTAAACCTTCACACAATGCATCTTCATTATAAAGACCACCTCTGGCACAATTTATCAATCTTACCCCATCTTTCATTTTAGAAATTTCTTCAAAAGAAATCATATCTGTTGTTTCTTTTGTTTTTGGCGTATGTATGGTAATAAAATCACTTTGAGTTAAGATTACATCTAAAGAATTCACACACTCTATACCCAAATCAGTCATTTTAGAAGCTACCACATAAGGATCATAAGCTATAACTTTCATACCAAAAGCTTTTGCACGTACAGCCACTCTTGAACCTATATTACCAAAACCTATAACTCCTAAAGTTTTATTCATAAGTTCAACACCATACCACTTTTCTCTTTCCCATTTTCTTTGTATTTTTAAAAAATTATGAGCATTTACAAAAGATCTTGCAGAGCATAATAAATGATTCATAGTAAGCTCAACTGCTGCTATGGTATTAGCCGTTGGTACATTCATTACTATAATGCCTTTTTTAGAGCATTCATCTATATCAACATTATCAACCCCAACGCCTGCTCTAACTAAAGCTTTTAAATTAGAACATGCATTGATAAATTTCAAATCCACATCCGTTGAACTTCTAGTAATAGCAACATCTACATCATTTAATTTTGTTAAAAGTTCATCTTTAGGTAAATGTGCTGCTTCGATAAGCTCAACATCATCAGCTTTTCTTAAAAGTTCTACGCCTTTGTCTAATATCGCATCACATACAATAATTTTTTTCATAACCAAACCTCCTTTAATTTTGCATTTATGTTATAAATTTTTAATTTGTCGATCAGTGTATTTAATACTTTTTCATTATTTGTATCTAAATAAATTGCCACTTCATCTTTACTCTGTGTTAAAGTGTATTTGATAAAAAAAGAATGCAGAGTTTGCTTTAAACAAAACATAGAATAAACATCATTTTTATTTACATCGAGCATATAAAATTTTTGTTTTGGCTTTACTACAGAATCATCCATATTAAAACTCATATAAAATTCATTTGCTGCTGGAGAAAAATCATTGATTTTAATATTTGAAAGTTTATCTTGCCAAGTTTGTGGTAACTCTTTTTTTATTTCATCAAAAGAATATTTAACATTTTGTGAGATAGGTAAATTCCCAATATCTACATATCTCACCATAAAAATAAAAACAATAAATAAAATTAGGCTTAAAAAACCTAAAATACCATAAAGGGTATATTTTTTCATTTTTTATTATAAAAGTTGATCTTTGATAATATCACCTAAAGTTACTTTGTCATTATCATTGATTTCATTTAATGCTTCTCTTTCTTTCATTCTTGCAAGGCTTTTTACGCTTAAACGAATTCTATTTTTCTTTTCATCAATGAAAACAATCAAAGCTTCTATTGTATCACCTACTTTTAAACTTGAAAAATCAATATTTCCCAAATCCTCTTTATGAATAAGCGCATCAACGCCTTCTTCAAGCTCTACAAAAACTCCAAAATCTTTAATATCTCTAATTTTACCAGAAATAACATCATTTACTTGGTGTTTTTGAGCATAAACTTGAACAGGACTTTTTTGTAATTCTTTAGTACTTAAAGAAATTTTTTGATTTTCTTTATCTAGTTTAATGATTTTAACTTCTACAACATCACCAACTTTATACATATCTTTACATTTATCACTTCTATTCCAAGAAGCATCTTCATTATGCAACAAACCTTCTAAATTAGCAATTTTTATAAAGGCACCAAAATTAGTCACGGAAGTAACACTGCCTTTTAGCACATCACCTACTTTATATGATTTTAAAAACTCATCAAAAGGTTTTGCTAATAAATTTTTTAAAGAAACCCTAAGCCTTCTTTCTTTAGCATTAATTTCAATCACTTCCACATCAAGCTCTTGACCTTCGTTAATATAGTCTTTTGGATTTTTAGCATTTTTATCCCAAGAAATTTCACTTATATGTAAAAATCCTTCTATATCATTTCCTAAATCTACAAAAGCACCATATGGTTCTATATTTGAAACCGTAACTTTAATAGTATCGCCAACTTCTAAACCATCTTTAATTTCATCCCAAGGATCAGGCATGGCAAGTTTTATAGATAAAGAAAGATGTTTTTTATCTTTATCATATTTAATCACTTTTACAGGAACTTTATCACCTTCATTATACAACGAACTAGGATTTACTGGTCCTTTATAAGAAATTTCGCTATAATGAACTAAACCATCAACACCACCTACATCAACAAACATACCGTAAGTAGTGATTTTTTTAACAACACCTTCTATAATTTCTTCTTGATTTAATACATTTGAAATAATTTCTTTGCGTTTTTTTCTTTCCTCATCTACTATTTTTTTTCTAGAAACTACTATACTCTGAGCTTCTTTATCTATTTTTATAATTTTAACTTTAAAAGTTTTATTGATAATATTGTTTGAATCTTTAAAACTGCTTTGTGATTTTGGTAGGAAAAACTCCACTCCATTTTCATCCACAGCTACAAAGCCACCTCTATTTTTACCAATGATTTTTACATCAAATATACTTTCATCATCTTTATAATTGTTAATAAATTCTTTAACTTTTTGTTTTCTTAAAGCTTTTTTATGAGAAAGTAAAGATCTGCCACCGCGAGAACCTACTATAGCAACTTCTAATGTATCACCTTCTTTGAAGATAAATTCGCCTTTTTCGTTTTGAATTTCTTCTGCTACTAAAATACCTTCTGATTTTTGTCCTACATTTACAAATACCTCATCGCCTTTAATCGCGACAATTATACCCTGTGTAGTTGCCTCCTCATCAGACTTAAAAGATTCTTCAAGCATTTGCTCAAAATCTTCTTCTATGATAATATCCTCTAGTCTGTTTTGAACTTTTTTGTTCACCTCGCTCATTGTGGTCCTTTGTTTTAAATTTTAATTGTTGATTATAGTATTGTTTTCTTTAAACTTAGTTAATTTTGGCGTATTCTTTGATTTTTTCCAAAACCAAATCAATCACCCAATCAGGTGTAGAAGCACCCGCACTAATGCCACATTTTTCTTTACCGCTAAACCATTCTTTCTGAATTTCTTTTTCATTTTCGATTAAATAACTATCTTCACAATAGTTTTTTGCTATCAAAAAAAGCTGTTTAGTATTGGCTGAGTTCTTCCCTCCAACTATTATCATTACATCACTTTTTTTAGCAAGTTCATTGATTGCTTCTTGATTTTTAAAAGTCGCATCACATATTGTATTAAAAACACGCACTTCCTTAACCCTAAGCATTAAAAAATTTACAATTTCCATAAATTTTTCTATCTTTTTTGTAGTTTGTGATACTACTGCAATTTTAGAAGGCAATTTAATATCAAGCAATTCTTTTTCATCAAGCACTACATAAGCTTTAGTACTTACATAACTTCTAACCCCTTTTACTTCAGGATGATTTTCATCCCCAAAAATAACAACTTCATAACCTTCATTGCTCATTTGTTCACAAATTTTTTGAGGTTTAGTCACAAAAGGACAAGTTGCATCAAAAATTTCTATATCTTTTTGTTTTAATTTTTCTAAATCTTGCTTTGTAATACCATGAGTTCTAATGATGGCTTTTTTTTCTGTGCTTAATTCATTGATATCATTTAATGTTTTAACATTATAATTTTTCCAAAGTCTTGTGATTTCTTCATTATTATGAATTAAAGGGCCTATGGTAGCTGCATCTTTAATCTGCTCAGCCTTTTTAATAGCTCTTTTTACCCCAAAACAAAATCCATAACTTTTTGCTAATTCAATCTCCAATCTTAGCTCCTATTTGCTTTAAAATCTCAATAAAATTTGGAAAAGAAGTTTTGATGCATTCACTATCATCTACTTCCATTCCACATCTTAAACCTAAAATTAAAAAACTCATCGCAATTCTATGATCTCCAAAGCTTTCTATTTTAGCATTTTTAACTTCGCCACCTTCTACTTCAAAGCCATCTTCAAATTCTTTTACTTTTATGCCACATTTTTGCAAATTTAATACAATTGATTTGATTCTATCACTTTCTTTTACGCGCAATTCTTTAGCATTTTTTATAATGCTTTTTCCTTTTGCACAAGCAAAAGCTATAGCCAAAGCTGGAATTTCATCAATCAACCATGCGATATTTTCACTCACATTTACCGCCTTTAAAGGCGCACTTTCAACACAAATTTCTCCAATACTTTCAAAATCTTCATTAGTAATATTATAAGTGATCTTTGCACCCATTTTTTCTAAAATTTTAAAGGCTTCGATGCGTGTTTTATTTAACAAAACATTTTTTAAAACTACTTTTGAATAAGGTAAAATACAAGCAGCTAAGGCAAAATAAAAGGCTGATGATGGATCATTTGGTACACATACTTCAAATGCTTTTAATTTTTCTTTTAAAGGATTGATTTTGATAAAAGTTTTATCCTCATTTAAATACTCAATGCAAGCTCCCATTTTATTAAGCATAATCTCACTATGATCCCTTGAAAGCTCAATTTCTTTAAAATAACTTTCTTTTTTGGCAAATAAAGCTGCTAAAATTAAAGCTGATTTTACTTGAGCTGAAGCAATATTACTACTAAAGTCAAAACCATCTAACTTAGCCCCTTGTATGCAAATAGGCGCTAAATTTGCGTTAGCTCTTCCAAAAATCTTAGCTCCTAAACTCATCAAAGGCCCACTCACTCGCTTCATTGGCCTAGCATTTAAATAACAATCTCCACTAAGAACAAAAAATTCATCTTCAATAGCACTTAAAAAACCTATTAAAAGTCTCATAGCTGTACCTGAATTTCCACAATCTAAAACGCAATTTGGAGATTTTATATATTTTGGAGCTTTAATATAAATTAATCCATCAATTTCTTCAACTTCAGCTCCTAAAGCTTGAATGATTGCTAAAGTATGTAAAGTGTCTTGTGCTTTTAGATAATTTTTAATCTTACAAGTTCCTTGAGTAAGCAAAGAAAAAATAGCAAAGCGATGAGATATAGACTTATCAGAAGCTATATCTTCAAGCTCTACTTTAAAAGAATCAATAGGGCTTATCTTCATCGAAGTTTTAAACCATGCTCATCATCTAAAGCTTTGATAATTTTATCAATATATTCAAGGATAATATTATCTTCTAAGGTTTTTTCAAAATCTCTAAATACCAAATTAATAGTCAAGCTATAAAAATCGCCTAAATTCTCATCTGTATATAAATCTACCACTCTAAAGCTTTCTAATCTTTCGATATTTAATTTAGCAATAGTGTGTTTGATTTTTTCATATTCAAAACCCTTAGGTATAACTATACTTAAATCCCTGCTCATAGATGGAAATTTAGAATATGCTTTAGCGGTTTTAAAGTCTTGTTTTAAGCCTTCCAAATCAAGCTCACAAATATAAGTTTTAACCAAATCCCTTTCATTTTCTATACTTAAATGCACTCTACCTACAAAACCTATACGCTTGCCGTTTTTATATACATTTGCTTGTTCATATGGACTTAAAAATGCATATTCTGATTTTTGTAAACTAAACTCACCTATAATGCTTTTTAATTCTGCTAAAAAGGTATAAAAATCCACTAAAACAGGCTTGGCCTTATTTGTGATTTTAGCTTCTTCTTTATAACCACTAAAGATCATTGCAAATTTAGCATGCTCATTTGAAAACTCATCAAAAACACTACCACACTCAAAAAGTTTAATTTTCTTTTTTGAATTTCTTAGATTAAAGCTTACTGCATTTAAAAGATGATTTATCAAAGTACTTCTTAAAGTATTAAGTTCGTTAGTAATAGGATTAATGAATTTGTTTTTAATACATTTAAATCCTAGCTGACTTAATTCTTCTTCATTATCTAAAACATAATGCACACTTTCAAAATATCCATTGTTGCTTGCTTTTAATCTTAAATTTTTAAGCTCTTGATAATCAAAATATACTTGATTTAAACGATTTTTTTCTCTAAATTCTAAAGCTTTTGATGGGATATTATCAATACCGATAATTCTTACTATTTCTTCACTAATATCAGCTATATTTACTATATCACTACGGTGAAGTGGAATTTTAATATTAAATTGTTCATCATTTACCACACTTATTTCAAAGCCTAGTTTTCTAAGAATTTTGACTAAATTATTTTTATCTATAGGCATACCAATGATTTTATCAACCTCTGCACCAAAAATCCCAATAATATTTGCTTCATTTTCTTTAAAAACTTGTTGGCTTCCTGAAAAAACACTCATTGCACTAATTTTTAAGCACTCATTAAATAAATACTCCATTCCCAAAGAAAGCTTAGGCTCACTGCCTCTTAAAGAACGATATATAGTGTCATTTTTCTTTTTATAAAAGGCTATTGCGTTTGCTATAGTTTGAGGATGAGTATAGCTTGCTTCTATAATGATGATTTTACTCTCATCATTGATTTTAAATTTATCTTCTTGCTCTATACCTGCTAAAGCAATCAACTCATCTTTATAATAAACCCCATATTCTCCATGTTCTTGAGTTTTAATCTCTAAAACAATCTTTTCATCAATTTGACAATCTTGACAAAGCTTATGAAAATCATAAGCACAAAAAATCACTCCACTTGCATGAGTTGCATAAGTTAAAAGATTTTCTATGTTGTTATTTTTATATGCTTCAATCAAAGCAAGACGAATTTGTATCGTGATATTTAACTTAAATTCTTCTTTAATCTCTAGTGCCTTATAAGCAAAAAATCCTTCAACATCACTTTGATTTTTAACACTTAGTATTCTTCCTATACCTACGCTATTTTCACTTTCTTTTAAAGGGTTTAATTCTTTTAAATTTAAATCAAGTGCTGCACTTAAATCTCTAGCAACACCATATAAACTCAAGCAATCCCCGCGATTTGGAGTAAGTTCTATTTCAATTAATTCATCATTAAACAAATCATATTCATTAAGAGCTTTTCCTAAAACTAACTCTCCCATACTTTCATCTAAAACCATAATGCCTTCATTACTTTTTCCAAAACCAAGCTCACTAGAAGAGCAAATCATACCCATAGATTCAACCCCTCTAAGTTTGGCAGGTTTTATCTCAAGTCCGCTAGGAAGCACTGTACCTACTAAAGATACGGCTACAAATTGATCTTTATCAACATTTTTTGCACCACAAACAATTTGTAAGATTTCATTCCCAATATCTACTTTACAAATATTCAATTTATCTGAATTTTCATGTTTAACTTTTTCTAAAACCTTACCTATTACAACTTTTTGAGGAGCTTTAACACTTTTGAAACTATCAACCTCTAATCCTATGGAATTTAAAGTATTTACTATAGTTTGTGTTGATATTTCACTTAAATCAATCCATTCATTTAACCAATTTCTACTAATAATCATCTAAATTGCTCCAATAATCTTAAATCACCTTCAAACATAGAACGCAAATCAGGAATTTTATGTAAAAGCATAGCAAAACGCTCCACACCCAAACCAAAAGCATAACCACTTACATTTTTATAACCAACAAATTTATAAACATTAGGATCAACAACGCCACATCCTAAAACTTCAAGCCATCCTGTTTGCTTACAAACCCTACATCCACAACCTTTACAAAACACACAAGAAATATCTACTTCAGCAGATGGCTCTGTAAAAGGAAAAAAGCTTGGTCTAAAACGCACTTTTACATCGCCAAACATATGTTTTAAAAAATGCTCTAGCATATCTTTTAAATTTGCAAAATTTACCTTATCGCCTTCTTCTACCACAAGTCCTTCTACTTGATGAAACATAGGGGTATGAGTAATATCAAAATCTCTTCTAAAAACTGCACCTGGTGCTATCATTCTAATAGGTGGTTTTTGAGATAGCATAGTTCTAATTTGAACTGGAGAAGTTTGAGATCTAAGCAAGGTTTTATCTTCAAAATAAAAAGTATCTTGCATATCTCTTGCAGGATGATTTTGTGGTAAATTCAATGCTTCAAAATTATGAAAATCATCCTCAATCAAAGGCCCTTTTTCTATACTGAAATTTAAAGCTGTAAAATATTCTATGATTTTATCCATAGTTTGCATGATTGGGTGCAAAGCACCTGCATTTGAAGTTTCATCAAAAAAGCTAAAATCTTGCACATCTTGTTTCATTTTTTCATTTAAAGCTTTTTCTTCTAATTCTTTTAATTTTATTTGATAAGCTTCATTAAATTCATCTCTTGTTTTATTTAAACCATTAGCGAATTCTTTTTTTTCTTCACTTTGCAAATCTTTTAACTTTGCAAATTCTAAAGTCAAAATACCTTTTTTTCCCAAAACACTTACTTTTATATTTTCAAGTTCTGCTAAAGTATTTGCAGAAGCAATTTTTTCTATCATATCTTGCAATTTTAGCTCCAACTAAATTTTTTTTAAACATTCTAATGTAAAATTATTTAAAATTAGCAAAAATAATAAAAAAAGGACTACTAAATGAGAGAAAAAACCGTATTTGAACTAATCGTAGAAGGAAAAATCCCTGCTAATAAAGTTTTAGAAAGTGAAAAATTTTTAGCTTTTCATGATATTAATCCTAAAGCACCTATTCATATTTTAATCATTCCAAAAGAGCATTTTGAAAACTTTCAAGAATTAAGACCTGAATTAATGAGTGAAATGACACAATTTATCCAAGAACTAGCTACTCTTTTAGGACTTGATAAAAGTGGATATAGATTAATCACAAATTGTGGAAAAAATAGCGGACAAGAAGTTTTTCATTTACATTTTCATATGTTAGGTGGATTTGAGCTTCCAAAAAATAAAGAAACCCAAATCAATCCTCAATCTTTATTCTAAAAAGAGCTAACTCTTTTTAGATAGCAGGACCAGCTAGTTTAAATTCTGCTCCTTCTTTTACATCTTCATAGCGTTTGAAATTTTCTATAAACATTTTTGCAAGCTTTAATTTAGTTTCTTCATAAGCTTTTTTATCCTCCCAAGTATTAACAGGGTTTAATAACTTACTTTCTACACCCGCTAATTCTTTTGGAACTGCAAGATTAAATAAATCATAGTTTTCAAACTCACAATTTTGTATGCTACCATCTAAAATCGCATTAATACAAGCTCTAGTAGCTTTAATACTCATTCTTTTGCCTACACCATAAGCTCCACCGCTCCAACCGGTATTTACCAGATAAACATTTACATTATGCTTGCTGATTTTTTCGCCCAAAAGTTTTGCATAAACAGTTGGGTGTAATGGCAAAAACACTTCTCCAAAACAAGCTGAAAAAGTCGCAACAGGTTCGGTAATGCCTCTTTCAGTACCTGCTACTTTAGCAGTATAACCACTTAGAAAATAATACATTGCTTGTTCTTTACTAAGCTTACTAACCGGAGGTAAAACACCAAAAGCATCCGCTGAAAGGAAAATGATATTACTAGGATGACCTGCACTAAGGCTTGGCTCGTGATTTAAAATATGCTCTATCGGATAAGAAACTCTAGTATTTTCAGTTTTAGAACCATCATTGAAATCAACGCTTAAATCATCTTTTAAAACTACATTTTCTAAAAGTGCATTTTGCTTTATAGCTCCATAAATTTCTGGTTCACTTTGAGGATCAAGGTTAATACATTTTGCATAACAACCTCCTTCAAAATTAAACACACCCTCATCATCCCAACCATGCTCATCATCGCCTATTAATTTTCTTTTTGGATCAGTTGAAAGAGTAGTTTTACCTGTACCACTAAGCCCAAAGAAAAGCGCTACATCACCTTTTTCTCCAACATTAGCACTACAATGCATAGAAAGTTTATTTTCTAGTGGAAGCCAATAATTCATCATAGAAAAAATTCCTTTTTTCATCTCTCCACCATACCAAGTTCCACCAATTACTGCTATATTTTTTTCTATGTTAAAAATGACAAAAACCTCTGAATTTAAACCATCTTTTTTATAATCTTCATTAATACATTTGCAAGCATTATACACCACAAAATCAGGTTTAAACTCACTAAGTTCTTCTTCTTTTGGACGAATAAACATATTTTTTACAAAATGTGCTTGCCATGCAATTTGAGTTACAAAACGCACAGCTTTACGACTTTTTAACGAAGCTCCACAATATGCATCTTGGATATAAATATCACTATTACTAAGTTGTTTTTTAGCTTTTGCTAAAAGCTTTTCAAATAATTCCTCACTAATAGGCTGATTAATCTTACCCCAAGCAATGTATTTTTGCGAAGGATCTTGTTTTACAAAATATTTATCTTTAGGACTTCTTCCAGTAAAAATTCCTGTATCTACACTAAAGGTACCATTTTTAGTACATACACCTTCATTATTGTTTTTTTCGTGCTTTAAAAGCTCATCATAACTAAGATTGTGAAAAACTTGTCCGATATTTTCTAAGCCTAAATTTTCTAAACCTTTCATCTTTACCTCCTTATTTATAAGTCATTAAAGCTTGACCTTCACTTACGCTCTCACCAGCATTTACTAAAAGTTCTGCAATTTCTCCATCTTTACTTGCACTAATCTCAATTTCCATTTTCATAGCTTCAAGTACAGCTACAACTTGACCTGCCTTTACACTATCATTTTCTTTAACTAAAATTTTAAATACATTTGCATTCATACTTGCAACAATAGCATTATCATTTACTTGAGTTTTTGCAACTTTTGCATTATCTGCACTTACTTTTACAGCACTTTTAACATTAACATCTCTATCAAAACCTGCACTTACTTCTACATGGTATTTGTTACCATTAACTGAAACGGTAAATTGATTTTCATCGATAAGACTTGATTTTAATTTGCTATTTTTTCTAACATTAACCTTAGCTTCGCCTTTTAAGAAAGCTATGCCTTTTTCTTTACAAGCTGCAACGATAAAAATATTTTCTTCACTTGTTTCTAAATTTTCTTTTTCTAATAAGTTTTTAATATAAGCTATACTTTTGCTCTCATCAGCATCAGCAATATCTGTGGCTAATTTTGTAGTTGGTTCTAGTTTTAATTGCTCACTTGCAAGCTTAATTACTTCCGGATCTGGAGCAACGGGAGTTTTTCCAAAATATCCTAAAACCATTTTTCCATATCCATCTGCAATTTTTTTCCAAGGACCAAACGTTACATTATTAAAAGCTTGCTGGAAATAAAACTGCGATACAGGAGTAACAGAAGTACCATAACCACCTTTTTCTACTACTTCTTGCATAGCTTTTATAACTTGAGGAAATTTATCTAAAATATTATTATCTCTCATCATTTGTGTATTAGCAGTTAGTGCTCCACCCGGCATAGGTGAAAAAGGTATTAAAGGATTCACCGCCGTTGCTTCAGGTGGTAGAAAATAATCTTTTAAACAATCTTTTAACACTTCTTCGTATTTTAAAATTTTTTCTTCATCTAAACCAAGATCAAAATTGCTTCCTTTTAGAGCATGAAGCATTGTTAAAATATCAGGTTGAGAAGTACCGCCACTAACAGGAGCTGCAGCTAAATCTATACCATCAACACCTGCTTCTAAAGCCGCTAAATAGCATGCTATGCTTACCCCTGCGGTTTCATGCGTATGTAATCTTATATGCATATTTTCAGGCAGGTTTTTTCTAGCCATTTTAATAACTTCATAAATTTTATTTGGATTTGAAGTTCCGCTTGCATCTTTAAAACAAATACTATCAAAAGGAATTTGAGCTTGTAGAATTTCTTTTAAAATTCTTTCATAAAATGGCACATCATGCGCACCTTTACATTTTGGAGGTAAATCCATTAAAGTAATGGTAATTTCATGTTTTAAACCATGTTTAACTATACATTCTCCACTAAATTTTAAATTATTTACATCATTTAATGCATCAAAATTTCTTATTGTAGTTGTGCCGTGTTTTGCAAACATTTTTGCATGCAAATTGATAATTTCTTTACTACCTGTATCAAGTGCTACGGTATTAACCCCTCTTGCAAGAGTTTGTAAATTTGCATCTTTTCCAACGATGGCTCTAAATTTGTCCATCATTTCAAAAGCATTTTCGTTTAAATAAAAAAATAAACTTTGGAATCTAGCTCCACCACCAAATTCAAAATGCTTAATATCTGCTTCTTTAGCTGCTTCTAGGGCAGGAAAAAAATCATTCATTAAAACTCTAGCACCATAAACAGATTGAAAACCATCCCTAAATGTGGTATCCATCACATCAATTAACTTTTTAGCCATAATTTTTCCTTATTTTTACATCTTTGCAATTATAACTCTACTTTCTTAAAAAATAAATTTATAAAATTTGATTTAACATAATGATAATAATCGCAATAGGTGCAACAAATCTAAGTAAAAAATACCATACTTCAAAAATACTTCTACTCATAAACTTAGAAAATAAATTGTAAATTTTTATTTTTTCCACAAAAAATCCTACGAAAATAGCACTTGCAATAGCTCCAAGTGGGAGCATAAAATTAGAAGTTAATTTATCTAAAATATCAAAAAAACTTAAACCAAAAAAACTAAAGCTAGCCCCATAATTAGCACTAAAAGATAAAATACAACTCATTCCCAAAAGAAAGACTACAAAGCCTATAAAAACCAAAGCTTTTTTTCTTGAAATTTTATATTCATTTACAAGATAAAAAGTAAAAGGTTCTATCATAGAAACTGCTGAAGTAATCCCTGCAAAAAATAAAGCTAAGAAAAAATAAAAAGCTAAAAAATGTCCAAAGATAGCACCTAAATTAGAAAATAAAGTTGTTAAAGATATAAATACAAGCCCAGCTCCTTCTGCAGGATTAGCATTAAATTTAAATATAAAAGTAAATACAATAAGTCCCATCATCAAACCTATACTGATATTTAAAAGCACAATTATGGCCGAACTTGTAATTAAATTTGTATCGTCTTTTAAGGAGGCTGCATAAGTGGTAATACAACCTATACCTAAACATAAAGTAAAAAAAGCAAGACCTAAAGCTGTTAAAACAGAGTTTAAACTAAGCTTGGTAAAATCAGGATAAAACAAATAAACAAAAGCTTCCTTAAAACCATCTTGAAAAAAACAATATACTAGCATTAAAACAAGCATAATAAACAAACTTGGCATAATCCAAACATTAAGTTTTTCTATACCGCTTTTAACCCCTCTTGAAACAACAAACAAGGTAAGAAAAAAAGCAATTAAAAAATACAAACTACTTTCTAAAATACTATTTTGTATTAAATTTCCAAATAAAGCTCCTGCTTCTTGAGTATTGCTAGGTAGATAATAAATCGAAGTTATCATGTATTTTAAAACCCAACCCATAATAACAAGATAAAAAGATAATACAAAAATTCCACCGAGCATAAAAAATCCAGCAAATTTCCATTTTTGAGCATATTTAGTTGCTAAGCTTTTATAAGCATTTACAGGATCACTCTGACTTAATCTTCCCATAGCAATTTCAGCCAAAAATACACAAAATCCTATACTAATAGTCAAAAGTAAATACAAAAGTACAAAAGCAAAACCACCATTTTGGCCTACTAAGGTTGGAAATTTCCAAGCATTTCCAAGCCCTATAGCTCCACCTGCTACTGCTAACACAAAACCTATTTTAGAAAATTTATCATTCATTTTAACACCTTAGAAAAAAAGCTGTCTGGCCATGATTAAAATAACCGCTAATGGAGAAATGTATCTTAAAAAGATATACCAAATTTCAAAATATATCCCACGCATAAATGGGTAAAATAAAGTTTGTAAAGCTTCTTTTTTAAGCACAAAACCCACAAAAAATGCTGTAATTAAAGCAGAAATTGGCATTAATAAATTTTGTATGAAAAAGTCTAAAATATCAAAAAAACTTTTCCCAAAGAAATTTAAACTTGATGCACTTACATGATAAAAAGAAAGTATAGATAAACTTCCAAGAAAATAAACAATCATACCCACAAAAACCAAAGCTTTTTTTCTTGAAATTTGATAACGATTTATAAGATAAAAAGTAAAAGGTTCTATCATAGAAATAGCCGAAGTAATCCCTGCAAAAAATAAAGCTATAAAAAAGGCTATGGCTAAAACATTTCCCAAAAATCCTAACTTTGCAAAAAGCGTTGTTAATGATATAAATATAAGTCCTGGACCTTGTTGAGTAGGATCGGCTCCGAATTCAAATATAAAAGTAAATACAATAAGTCCCATCATCAAACCAATGATAGTATTAATAATGATAATATTTAAAGCACTGCTTATAAAATTTGTTTTATCAGGCAAGCTTGCTGCATAAGTTAAAATCACACATACACCCAAAGACATACTAAAAAATGCAAGCCCTAGTGCGTCTAATATAGAATTAACACTTAATTTTGAAAAATCAGGTACAAATAAAAACTCACTTGCTTTAGAAAAACCATCCATACTAAAAGAATATCCAAGCATTAAAATAAGCAGTATAAATAAGCTTGGCATCATCCAAACATTGAGTTTTTCTATACCACTTTTAACACCTTTTGATACTACATAAAAAATTACCATAAACACAAAAGTAAAACATATAAATTGAGATAAAACATCATTAGAAAGTAAATTTCCAAAAATAGCGCCTGCTTCTTTTGTATCTTTAGGTAATTCAAAAAACCCAAAATAAGCATATTTTGCTATCCAACCTATAACAACACTATAAAAAGACACTAAAATAATAGCACCAAGCATAAAAAATCCCGCAAATGACCATGCCTTTTTATTTTTTGGCGCTAAAGTATAATAAGCATTTACAGGATCTTTTTCACTAAGTTTTCCTATGCTAAGTTCAGCCAAAAATATCACAAAAGCCACACCCAAGGTTAAAAGTAAATATACCACCACAAAAGCTGAACCGCCATTGTTACCCACTAAAGTTGGAAATTTCCAAGCATTTCCAAGTCCAACAGCTGAACCTGCTACCGCTAATACAAAGCCTATTTTAGAAAATTTTTCATTCATCTTTTAACCTTAAAAAAATAATTGTTTTGCCATGATTAAAATCACAGCTAAAGGCGAGATATATCTTACAAAAAAATACCAACACTCAAAGTATTTACCCCTCATATAAGGATAAAATAAAGTTTGTAAAGCTTCTTTTTTAAGCACAAAACCTACAAAGATTGCACCAAATAATCCACCTAAAGGCATCATTAAATTTGAAGCAATAAAATCTAATATATCAAAAAAACTTTTTCCAAAAAATTCTAAAGAATCTTTACTCCACTCAATTCCTGATAAAATACACAAACTTCCCAAAAAATACACAATGAAAGCTATAAAAATCAAAGCTTTTTTTCTTGTAAAATTATAAGAATTGATTAAATAAAAGGTTAAAGGTTCTACCATGGAAACTGCTGAAGTAATCCCTGCAAAAAACAAAGCTATAAAAAAAGCCACAGCTAAAATATTTCCTAAAGGTAAAAAGCCAATTGGGTCAATATTTGAAAACAAACTCATCAAAGATACAAAAATCAAGCCTGGGCCTTGTTGAGCTGGATCTCCATTAAATTCAAATATGAAAGTAAATACAATAAGTCCCATCATAATACCAATAATAATATTAATAATGATAATGTTAATAGTGCTTGTAATAAAATTTGTTTTATCAGATAAACTTGCAGAATAAGTTATAATCGAACCAACTCCAATAGATAAAGAAAAACAAGCAAGCCCTAATGCACTTAAAAATGCTCCTACACTAAGCTTAGAAAAGTCCGGAGAAAATAAAAACTCACTTGCTTTAGAAAAACCATCCATACTAAAAGAATATCCAAGCATTAAAATAAGCAGTATAAATAAGCTTGGCATCATCCAAACATTGAGTTTTTCTATACCACTTTTAACACCTTTTGATACTACATAAAAAATTACCATAAACACAAAAGTAAAACATATAAATTGAGATAAAACATCATTAGAAAGTAAATTTCCAAAAATAGCGCCACTTTCTTCTATACTTTTTGGTAAAGGAAAAAACCCAAAATAAGCATACTTAACAATCCATCCTATTATCACGCTATAAAAAGAAACAATCAAAATAGCACCTATTAAAGAAAAACCAACTATAGACCAAGCTCTTTTATGTTTTGGAGCTAAAGTATAATAGGCATTTACAGGATCTTTTTCACTAAGTTTTCCTATGCTAAGTTCAGCCAAAAATATTACAAACCCTACCCCCAAAGTCAAAAGCAAATATAAAAGTACAAAAGCTGAACCTCCATTTTGTCCTACCAAAGTTGGAAATTTCCAAGCATTTCCAAGTCCAACAGCTGAACCTGCTACCGCTAATACAAAGCCTATTTTAGAAAATTTTTCATTCATAAAGATAACCTTAAATTTATAAAACTATAAAAATTTTTAATGTAGCTAAAAAAAACTTTAATTTATTTTAAAATATATAATATTAATTTAAATTTCAATAATTTTAAAGTTATATTTGTATATAATTTCGCTTTTATAAATCACGAGTAGGGATACGCAAGCCGAAAGGATTTAAATTTTTACAAGGAAAAACTATGAAAAAAATCGTATTTTTAATGCTAGCTTTAAGCGGTTTTGCATTTGCAGCTGAAGGTTCTATGAATCAATGGTTAGCTTCTTTTTCTATCTTAGCAGCAGGTTTAGGACTTGGTGTTGCAGCTTTAGGTGGAGCTATCGGTATGGGTAATACTGCAGCAGCAACTATAGCAGGTACTGCTAGAAACCCTGGTCTTGGTGGTAAATTAATGACTACTATGTTTATTGCTTTAGCGATGATTGAAGCTCAAGTTATTTATGCACTTGTTATTGCTCTTATCGCTCTTTATGCTAATCCATTCCAAGCATTAGTAGCAGCTTAAAATTTTCAAAGCCCTCTTGTGGGGCTTATGCGGTTATGGTGGAATTGGTAGACACGCCATCTTGAGGGGGTGGTGCGCTCAGCGTGTGCGAGTTCAAATCTCGCTAACCGCACCATTTTTATTTTTTAAGGATTATCAAAACAAAATGACTTTCTATATTTTAGTCAGTGCAATAGCTTTTTTAATTCTTTTTTTTGCCATAAAAAAATATACTCTAAAACTAGATGAACAAGCCTTACTTGAACCTATTAAAAATGATATTTATCCTGAATTTTGTGATCTAATTAACGAAGAGATAAGAAATATAAAAAATAATCTTTTGCAAAATACCTTTACACTCCAAGATGAAAATTATAAAGATGAATTTTTAGAGAATTTAAGCAATATGAGTAGAAAACTTAATCATATCCAAACAATGAATTTAAGTAAAAGAAATAATGCTTTGTGGGAAGAAACACTTTTTGGATTTTTAAAAGAGCTTGAAGAACTTAACAAACAATATCTAAATGACAATGAGAAAATTAACGATGAAATAAGAAATTCTCTCCAAGAAAAATTTTATAATTTAACAAAAAGCTAATATAAACAAATTATTTATTTTAAAAAGCACTATATAATTCCGAATTATTTTATAAAGGGGTTTTATGTTTATCAACAAGAAAAAAATTAATGAACAAATTACTCAATTAGAGCAATCTAATCAAGCTTTTCAAGATATACTTAATGCTATTAGCAAAACTATGGCCATGATAGAATTTCAAACAGATGGAACTATTATTAATGCTAATGAAAATTTTCTAAAAACTATGAATTACTCTTTAAATGAAATCAAAGGTAAACACCATAGTATGTTTTGTTTACCAGAGGTTGTAAAGTCGCAACGCTATGTTGATTTTTGGAGAGATTTAAAAAGTGGTATATCAAGAAATGGACTTTTTAGACGTATTGCAAAAGGCGGGAAAGATATTTATCTTGAAGCCAATTATCTTCCTATTTTAGATCAAAATAATGAAGTGTATAAGGTTATTAAATTTGCAAATGACATTACTCAAAGAAACTATGAAATGCTTGATCTAAAAAACACCATAGATGCTGCTAATCGTTCTATGGCTATTATTGAATTTAATCCTTATGGAGAGATTTTAAATGCTAATGAAAACTTCACTCAAACCATGGGTTATTCACTAAGTGAAATCAAAGGAAAACACCATAGTATGTTCTGCGAGGAAAAATTTAGAAATTCCAAAGAATATACAATTTTTTGGGAAGAGCTAAGAAGTGGTAAATTTCAATCAGGAAAATTCATACGCTTTGGTAAAAACAACAAACTAATCCATTTAGAAGCAAGTTATAATCCTATCAAAAATGATGATGGAGAAATTTACAAAGTTATTAAATTTGCAACAGATATTACCGAACAAGTTGTAAGAGATGAGGAAAAATTAAAGCTCATTAGTGAATTAGCTGAACAAAATGATAATCTCACTCAAGAGGGCGATAGTGTTATAGAAAATACGGTTCAAAATATTCAAGGCATTGCTGATATGATGAACAATAGTAGCAATCTCGTATCATCATTAAATGAGCAATCAGAAGAAATTAAAAATATTATTCAAACCATTAGCGATATAGCCGATCAAACCAATCTTTTAGCTCTAAATGCGGCTATTGAGGCAGCGCGTGCAGGTGAGCATGGTAGAGGTTTTGCTGTTGTTGCTGATGAAGTTAGAAATCTAGCTGAAAGAACTGGACATTCAGTAAATGAAATCACTACTACCATTAATTCTATCAGAAATGTAACAGCTGAAGTTGTACAAAGTATTAAAGATGGCTTAAGTGGCGTAAATCAAAGCGTGGATTTAGCCAAAGAAGCTAGAGAATGTATGGAAAAAATTAGAAATAGTTCAGCTCAAGTAGCTCAAGCTATGCAAGATAAATAAAAGTTTTTAGCTTAAAGGCTAAAAACTTTTCCTGCTATAAAACTTTTTTCTACCTTACCTTGCAAGATATCATTTGCATATAAACCTTCTCCATTAAAAGAAAGTTTTTCATCAAATATAACTAAATCAGCATCAAAACCAAGTTCTATTTTACCTTTATTTAATCCTAAAAATTGCGCTTGATTATAGCTTGTAAAATCACATAATTCTTTCCAAGTTAAGATACCTTCTTTTACTAAATATGTAAAACATAAACTCATATATATAGCTATGGCATTAACTCCAAAATCTGCTTCATCAAAAGCCAAATCTTTTTTAGTGTTAGGAGTATGCAAAGAACTTAAGAAAGTAATTTTCTTATCTTGAAGCAACTTTTTAAGATTTGTTGCCTCATCTTTTGTTCTTAATGGAGGTAAAATTTTTGCTTGAGTGTTAAAATTTTCACAAGTACTTTCATCTTTGATTAAATGATGGATTGAAATTTCACTATATTGATCATGCAATAATTCAAACGATCTTGCAATTGCTAAAGAGCTAAAACAAGCTTTGTTTTTATAAAATTCCACTAATTCTTTCATTTTTGCCACTTCACTAGTTTCAGCTATATCACTAATTCCTATAAGTCCTAATTCAAAGCTTATTTGTCCATCATTCATTACTCCATGATCGTCAAAACTCCCATCAAAACACTTTAAAAATACAGGGGTTGATTTCATATTGGCATATTGCATACATTGTCTTAAATAATTTGCTCCTAAAGTACTTGAAAGCTCTAAGCCTTTTGCGCCCATATCAATTAAGGTAGCAATATTTTTTAATTTTTCTGTTTTATCTAATACATTAATAGTAGGTAAAACATTAATATCTAAAGATTTTAATTTATCAAAATAAAGCGCATAGCCTTGAGTGTTAGCTTCTAAACTATCTTTTAAAACAATAGTCCCTACCCCACCTTTTAAGCATGCTTTTTCAAGATCATATAATTTATCTATACTAAATTCATTATCAAGCAAACTAACATTTAAATCAATAAACGAGGGAAGTAAAGTTTTGCCTTCTATATCAACAATATACTCATCATCATTTAAATCATTAGCAATTTGAGTAATTTTCCCATCTTCTATTTTAAGATCAAGCTTTTGCTCGCCATAAATTTTTGCATTTTTGATGATCATGATATTTCCTCCTTTGATGACATCAAATCTTTTAAAGATTCCCAAGCATTCTTACCCTCTAGCATTAAGACTACTTCGTTAACAATCGGGGTATAAATTTGAAATTGTTTCGATAAAGAATGTATAGCATAAGCAGTTTGCACTCCTTCAGCTACCTCGCCAAGTTCCATTAAAATATCTTTTATATTTTTGTCACTAGCCAAACTCAAACCTACTCTATAATTTCTTGATAAGTTACTTGAAGCTGTTAAAAATAAATCTCCAGCCCCACTAAGCCCTAAAAATGTTTCTTCTTTAGCATTAAAAAATTGTCCAAAGCGGTGCATTTCCACTAAACCTCTTGAAACTAAAGAAGCTCTTGCATTATTGCCTAAATTTAAACCATCGCAAACTCCACTTGCAATTGCTAAAACATTCTTATATGCACCACAAATTTCAGCGCCTTTAACATCAGAACTTGTATAGGTTTTAATATAATTTGGAAAAAAACTTGCAAATTGATTACAAAGCTCTTGATTTTTACCACTAACAACCAAAGCACAAGGTTTTTTTTCTAAAACTTCACTTGCAAAAGAAGGACCACTTAAAAAACAAAGTCTATCACTACTTATGAACTCACTAAAAACCTCATCCATAAATTTTAAACTTTTACAATCAATACCCTTAGAAGCTACAAGAATTTTTTGATTTAAATCTTTAAAATTATTTGCAAGCCATTCATGCATTCCTTGAGCATATAAAGCAAAAACTAAATATTCATATTCTAAAGCTTCTTTGGTACTAACAAAATAAGAAAGATCTTTTTCATGAAAAGAAGTTATTACGCATTCATTTTTAACGCTCAATGCATCATATAAAGCACTTCCCCATTTTCCTGCACCAACAACTGCTATTTTCATATTTAACCAAGTTTTGCTTTTAAAATTTCATTTACCTTAGCAGGATTAAATGCACCCTTACCTGCTTTCATTGCCTGACCGACAAAGAAACCAAAAAGTTTATCTTTACCACTTTTATATTCAGCTACTTTATCTTCATTGTTTGCTAAAATTTCATCAATAATCTTTTCAATAGCACCATCATCACTTACTTGTTTTAAACCAAGTTTTTCAATAGCATCATCAATTTCAACTTCTGTATTTTCAAATACATAAGCTAAAATATCCTTACCTGCTTTAGCGCTAATAACACCTTCTTCTATACGTTTGATCAAAACAGCTAATTTTTCTTGTTTTATAGGTGAGTTTTCTATAGTCAATTCGCCTTTTAGAAGCCCCATTAACTCTGTTGTAAGCCAAGTAACACAAAGTTTTGGATTTAATTTTTGATTAATTAGATACTCAAAATATCTACAAAGCTCTAATGAAGAAACAATCACTTCACTATCACTTTCTTTAATGCCCAATTCACTCACAAATCTAGCTTTTTTCTCATCAGGAAGTTCAGGTATATCTTGATTTAGCATTTCATCATCTAAAATTACAGGTAAAAGATCAGGATCAGGGAAATATCTATATTCAGCAGAATCTTCCTTACCTCTCATACTTCTAGTAACTAAATTAACCGTATCAAATAATCTTGTTTCTTGCACAACTTCTTGATCGTATTTTCCATCTTCCCAAGCTTCACTTTGGCGTTTTACTTCATACTCAATCGCCTTTTGAATAAAACGGAATGAATTTAAATTTTTAATCTCCACTCTAGTATAAAGCTTATCATCACCCTTTGGACGAATACTAACATTAGCATCACATCTAAAACTACCTTCTTGCATATTTGCATCTGAAATATCTAAAAATCTTATAATAGAATGTAATTTTTTCAAATAAGCCACTGCTTCATCGGAACTTCTAAGTTCAGGTTCACTGACAATTTCAAGCAAAGGCGTGCCTGCCCTATTTAAATCTACTTTTGAAAAATTACTCTCATGTATATTTTTTCCTGCATCTTCTTCTAAATGAGCCCTAGTGATACCTATGCGTTTATTTTCTCCATTTACATTGATAAATAACTCACCATTTTCCACTATAGGAATATCAAATTGCGAAATTTGATAAGCTTTTGGTAAATCAGGATAAAAATAATTTTTTCTATTAAAAATACTTTTTTTATTTATAGTTGCATTAACTGCTTTTCCAAATGCTATGGCTTTTTTTACCGCTTCTTGATTTAATACAGGTAAAGCACCTGGTAAAGCTAAACATGTTGGGCATACATTAGTATTTGATTTTTCTCCAAAAGAAGTCGCACATGAGCAAAAGATTTTTGTTTTTGTATTTAATTGTGCATGAACTTCAAGTCCTATAACAACTTCAAACATTAAAATTTTCCTTAGAATTTTTTGTTTATTCTAGCGTTTTTTATTTCAAAAAGAGTTTAAAAAAGAATAAAAGAAGAAGATTAAAAAAGAAAAAAGCAAAAAATATTTTTTGCTTTTTAAAAATTAATGATGCTCATCAACTACAGTTGCACCTGCTAAATAAACATAAGTTAAAATCATAAAAATAAAAGATTGTAAAAATGCCATAAAAGTTAAAAGCATATAAGCAGGCAATGGCGCAACCCAAGGCACAAGAGCTAAAATAACTGCTAAGAATAAATCATCTCCCTTGATATTACCAAATAAACGGAAAGATAAAGAAATAACTCTTGAAAAATGAGAAACCACTTCTATAGGAAACATCAAAGGTGCTAGAATTTTCACAGGTCCCATGAAATGTGCAAAATACTTAAAAAATCCTTGAGTTCTAATACCTTCAAAATGATAATACACAAATACTATAATAGCCAAAGAAGCACTAAAATTTAAACTTGCTGTTGGAGCTTCAAAACCAGGGATGATTCCTATGATATTACTAAAAAATACCATAAAACCTATAGTTGCAACTAAAGGTAAATATTTTCTAGCAGCTTCATCGCTACCCATAGTATCCCTACCCATGCTTAAAATGCCTTCCATATAAGCTTCAGCCAAATTCTGACTACCTCTTGGGACAATTTGCATAGATCTTGTAGCAAGTTTTGCTAAAATCAAAGAAATCACAACCACTATACCCAAATGAAAAAAGTATGCAAAAGTGTGGCTAGAATCTATAAAAGAACTAAATAAAAATAAATCTTTCATTAAAAATCCTTAGCAGAATAAATATTTCAAAGCTAATATTATAAAAAAAAATTGCTTATATTTTAATGAAAATTCATTTTATTAGCACAAAAATATCCACCCAAAATTGCACCTGTAAAACCACCTCCAGGAAATATAAAAGCATTAGCAAAATATAAATTTTCTATACTTTTACTTTTATAATGCAATCTATATTTAACCCCTTCTTGATCTTGAGAAAATCCATAAATTGTACCCTCGTAAGCTTTAGTATATCTTTGTATAGTTTTTGGCGTGGCTAATTCTTGATGGATTAAGTGTGAACTTAAATTTGGAAAAATCTCATCTAGTCTTTGCACTATGGCTTTTAATACTTCTTCTTTTTTAACTTTATAATCTTGCTTATTTAAATCCCACTCTTGATAATTTGAGCTAAAAGCTACAACACCTATGTATTTATCGCTAGCCAAGCCACTATCAACCTTAGAATAATTCACAAAAGCCATAGGCCTTTGTTTAATATCTAGTTTTAAAATATTAGTGTTTTCATATGAACTATTTAAAAAATCATCTTCAAATATAAAATTACAATAATCCATATTTTCATAAATTTTAGAAATATCTTTATCATAAATAAAATAAGCGCTCACTAAAGAACAAGCACGCTTTTTAGATTCTATTGCTTTGATTTCTTGGGTTAAATTTAACTCTTTAAGCAAGTCTTTATATACGATTAAAGGATCGCAATTTGCGATGATATTTTGCGCATGGATGGTATGTTTTTGATTATTTTGAATGTATTCTACTCCATAAGCTTTTTGTTCTTTTGTGAGTATTTTAACAACTTCAGCCTTAGCTAAAACCTGCCCTTGATTTTCTTTGATAACCTCAGCCAAAGCATCACTTAAAGCTTGTGAGCCACCTTTAATATACACCCCACCATCATAATAATGCTTTTGAGCAATGCCATGAAAACTGAAAATAAATTCTTTACTATCATGATGATAATAACTCATATTTGCATTTAAAATCTTTTTTAGCTTATCATTTTTAATATAAGCATTTAAAACATCATAAACTTTTTTATTAAACAATCTATTTTTAATAAATATCCAAGCAGTGTCAAAAGGAAACAACAATAACTCACTTAATTTTAAATCCCAAGGAAATCTTCGAATAGCATAAGCTTGCGTTTTTATAGCTTTAAAATATTTATCTATACCTTTGCACTCTTGCGGAAATTCTTTTTTCAAAACTTCTTTTACTTTTTCTATACCATGAGGTAAAGTTAGATTATAATTTTTACTTTTAATACTCCATGCACTTGGTAAAGGTAAAATTTCAATTTTATCCTTTATACCAAGTTTTTCAAAAACCAAATGCTTCATATCAGTTTTTGCTTCACCTAGGTCCATCTCATGAAGTCCCGCATCAATTAAAGCGCCTTTTCTTTTAAAACAAGTAGCACAACCACCAATTAAAGAATGCTGTTCTAAAACTAAAACCCTTTTTCCATTTTTAGCTAAAAAAGCGCCTGCACTTAAGCCTCCAAGTCCCGAACCTATAATGATTACATCAAATTTTACATCCATTCTAAAACCTCACGCAATTCTTTAGCTACAAAACATTTTAAGCCAAGTTCCTCCATAGGTTTTACAGGTACTATGGCATTTTTAAATTTTTGCATTTTAGCTTCTTTCAAACGCACATCAAGTGAAAATACTTCTTTGATTTCACCATTTAAACTAAGCTCACCCACAAAAACACTATCTTTACTCAAAGGGCGGTTTTTAAAACTTGAAATAATTGCTGCAACCACCGCTAAATCCGCTGCAGTTTCACTGATTTTTACCCCACCACTTACATTAATAAAAACATCATAATGCCCCAAGGGAATTTCAAGCTTTCTCTCTAGTAAAGCTATAAGCATATCTAAACGATTTTTTTCATAGCCTGTTGCACTACGCTTTGGATAAGCACTCTCACAAACTAAGGCTTGAATTTCTAGCACTAAAGCTCTGCTTCCTTCCATCACTACACTCAAAGCGCTACCACTTACTGCCTTACCACGCGTAAAAAATCTATTAGCTATATCTTTAGCACTAATCAAGCCCTTGGAAGTCATTTCAAAAATACCAACTTCGGAAATATTTCCAAAACGATTTTTAAAGCCTCTTAAAATTCTTATTTCTTTATTGGCATCGCCTTCAAAATAAAGCACTACATCTACCATATGCTCTAAAATTCTAGGTCCAGCTATAGCCCCATCTTTAGTGATATGTCCTATGATAAAAGTGCTAATATTATTGGCCTTAGAATAGCGCATTAATTCAAAAGTAATTTCTCTAACTTGAGTGATACTACCTGCTGCTGAAGTAATTTTATTAGAATATAAAGTTTGAATAGAATCAATAATTAAAATTTCATAATCTTTTTTAGAAAGCTCGCTTAAAATATCTTCTAAGCAAAGTTCAGTAAGTAAAAATAAATTCTCACAATTTGCATTTAAACGATCCGCACGCAGTTTGATTTGAGATTTACTCTCCTCGCCACTTACATAAAGCACTTTTTTACCACTTTTAGCCAAATTCGAAGCAATTTTTAATAAAAGTGTGGATTTTCCAACCCCAGGTGAACCCCCAATTAACACCAAAGAACCCACAACAAGCCCACCACCTAAAACTAAATCAAGCTCATTATCATCAGTGCTAATGCGTGTGAAATTTTCTGCTATAACATCATTTATACATACTGCAGAACTTGGGGTGTTTGAGAGTGAATTTAACTCTTTTAAAACCTTAATTTGTTCTTGCTTTAGCTCAACAAAACTATCCCAAGAACCACATTCAGGACATTTGCCCAGCCATTTACTTTGTTGATTTCCACAAGCTTGACATTCAAATAAAATGTGTTTTTTAGCCATAAATATTACCTAAATTTTTAAAAAGATTATATATTTTATTTTTAAATATTATCTAGTTGTCTTTTTCGAATCTCATCTTTTAACGGATCTAAATGTTTATTTATCTCATCTTTTGCCATTTTTATATTTGCTATTAAAATTTCAAATAAAAATATATGATCTTTTACCCAAGCTATATTCTTATCAAACCATTCTTCATTAGTCCTTGGATTAATCACATAAATTCTTGCTAAATTAAATTCAAATTGCTGCAAAAAAGGTCTAATAAATTCATATAAAAAAGTTTTACAATACTCATCAAGCTTAGTTTTATAAAAATCTAAATTTTTTATACTTTGGATAATCAAACTCTTCTTATCTTCAAATACCTCCAAAGATTGAATTTTATTTTCTATTTGAATCAAATTTTCAAAATAAAGTTCAAATTCTTTAACAAATCTATCGCAAAACTCTAAATTATCATTAATTACTTTATAACTTTGCAATAACAAATCATCTTGAGCATTCTTATCTATTGGCGATGGTTTTTCAAAAGGCTTTGTTAAATTTTCATCTAAAAATTCTTCACAACACTCTTTAAATGGTTTTTCTATAGTGCCTTCTATCCTAGCTCCACCTTCTGTGGCATTATAAAATTTAAAACCTTTTTTATTAGCTATATAATTTTGTATAGTAAATCTGAATGTATTCCAAGTACTATGAGTAAAAACTTCGCCATACCCTCCATAAGCTGTAGATAATTCTTTTGTCATATTACTTTCATAACCTGCACCATAAATGTAATCTTTAGGATGCGAACTTCCATCTTCTCCATATGCTAAATCTTGACCTATAAAAATGATATTTTCATGATTAAAATCACACGCTAATTGCAAGGCATTATAAGCAACAGTTCCTCCAGATGGAGATTTTCCAAAATCAAACAAATTTAATTTATTAAAAAATATAGTAGGATATGGGATTAATAAAAATTTTCTATCAGTATTTTCTAAATATTTTATTGTTAAAGGATGTACTAAAGATAACAATATAAATACAATATTCTCATCTATATTTTCATAATTTTGTTTTAATAATTCAGATGTTACTTTAGTTCTTTCACTCATTAAAACAAAATCGGGCTTAATATTATTTTTTGCTAATATAGAATAAGCACTATCAACACAAAATATACTAAATTTATCTTGATATTGTTTTAGTAAAGGAAGTTGCTTACTTAAAGATGGGCCAGTAGAAACTATAATAGCTGATTTAACTTTTTTGTTTCGCATAAGCCATAAATTTTTCAAGGGAGGATTTTTTATCATATTTGGTAAATTATAAATATATTGCACTAAACCTTGCAAAGAATCTTTAATATCATTACCTTGATGCAAAATAATAATTTTTAAAATTTCTGAAATTTTTTTGTTTAATTTGAGAATGTTATTTTCAAATTTTTCATAGTACTCATTATGTATGTGCATATCATATATTCTTAAAAAATTGTAAAAAGGTTTTATATAAAGTAAATACTCTAAATCTTGATTTGAAATTTCACTATTTAAAATGATTATTTTTCGCTCTTTTAATTCGTTCGAAAAATCTAAAACACTAAACACACTATATAACAATTCTAAATCATCTTCAAAAACAACTATATGCTTTAAATTTGGATTATTCAGTAGGCATTTATACAAAACACCACTACCAAAACCATAAAAATATAAAACAGGATATAGTAGATATTTATTTTGATATAAAGCAATGGTTTCTTCTAAATATTTTTTTGGGTTTTTATATAAATATTCTCCATTTTGATTTATCCAATTTAGCTGATCTACCCCCCCCCTATTATCCATCACCCAAGTGCTACTGTGTTTTTGCTTTAATTTTTCCATCAAGTAAGGATTATTTAGTGCGGATAAATTTTTTAAAAAAAAGCTCATTTATACATCGGTTCCAATATAGCTTCTAAATAGTCTTTAATACTAAATTCACATAAATCTTGCATTTTTTCCCCTACTCCTACATATAAAATAGGAAGTTCAAGCTCTCTTGCTATGCTAAATAAAGCTCCACCTTTGGCAGTTCCATCAAGTTTTGTAATAATCACTCCATCAAGTTTTACTAAATCATTAAAAGCTTTTGCCTGCAAAATTCCTGCCACACCTTGAGTGCCATCAAGTACAAGGATTTTTCTATGAGGAGCTCCTTGCATAGCTTTATCACTTATGCGGACAATTTTTTCAAGCTCATTAGCAAGATTTTTTTGATTTTGCAAGCGTCCTGCTGTATCTAAAATAACCCTATCATAGTTTTTTGCCAAAGCTTTAGAAATAGCATCATAAGCAACTGCCGAAGGATCATGTCCTTGTGAAGTAGCTATGATATCTATATTTAATTTTTGTGCCCATAATTTTAACTGCTCTATGGCTCCTGCTCTAAAAGTATCACAAGCCCCAAGTATAACTTTTTCACCATTTTCTTTATGCAAATGTGCCATTTTAGCAATGCTTGTAGTCTTACCTACCCCATTTACACCTAAAATCAAATCCACAAAAGGCTTAGCATTAGCAAGTTCAGGCTTATCATAAATAAAATAAGTCCCCATAACACGCTCTAAATCAGCCTTTTTAACCTCATCACTTGGAGGAAGATAATAAATAATCTCTTCAACTATCTCATACGCCACATCAGCTTCTAAAAGCATTTCTTCAAGCAAATCTTTAGTAATAATTTTATTTGAAGCCTTAACTAAATGAATACTTTCTAAGGTTTTTTTCAAACCATTTTTTAAAAATCCAAACATTACATTATCGCTTTTTGTATATCTATATCTAACATTTCTTCAGGAATTAAACCTAAATACTCTTTAACTTTTTCGCCCTTTGCATTAAATAAAACCATTGTTGGAATAGAGCTGATATTTAAAACTTTAGAAAAAATAAAACTATTCTCTCCTAAAACCGAAGAAAAATTCATCTTTTCTTTTTGTATAAACTCCAATAATTCTTGTTTTTTATCTTCTTCTAAAAAAAGCGCTATGACTTCAAATCTATCTTGATATTTTTTATTTAAATTATTTAAATGTGGAATTTCAGCTTTGCATGGCTCACACCAACTTGTAAAAAATACAAACAACTTAGCTTTTGCTGTATCATCAAAATTAAATTCTTGTTCATGGTATTTCACATACATTTTTCTACCATCTAAAAATTTCAAAGTAAAATCAGTATTTTCACTTTGACTTAAACTTGCATTATCAGTATTTTCATTACTAGAATTTTCTTTATCACTTGAGCATGAAGTAAAAAAAATCATAGCAAAAATTGCTAAAAAAATTTTAAATTTCAAGTCATATCCTTATGATTTTTTAAGCTTAAAAGTATAACATAAAAAGTTAAAAAACCAAGGAAAGCTTTGATAAAAAATGACTTTAGAATAAAACAGAAATTTAAAATGAAATTAAAACTAAAATTTCAATACAAAAGAGATTTTTTAGTTTTTCAAGAAGTAAATAAAATTTTAAAATCTTGTAAAAATTATAAAAATATCCTTATATATATTCCTTTAAAATATGAAATTAATCTTTATAAATTCAGACATTTTTTAACAAAAAAATACCGAATTTTTGTTCCATTTATGCAAGATAAAAGTTTAAAGGTAGTAAAATTAAGGTTAACTCTTGATAAAAAGAGTTTTGGGGTATATGAACCAAAAGATTCTTTTTTGCAAACTCGTATAGATGTTGCAATCATCCCTGTTATAGGAGTAGATGCAAAATTAGGAAGAGTTGGTCATGGCCAAGGATTTTACGATAGGTTTTTTGAAAATATTTCTTATAAAAAACCTTTAGTTATTTTCACACAAATGATGGATGCAAAATCTCATCAAATTTTTAGTCAAGACCATGATATAAAAGGAAATTTTTATATAAACCCATATAAAAAATATTTTAGGAAAGTTAAAAACAATGATAGAAATATTAGTTGCATTAATAGCCGTTTTCATAGGCGGAGGGATTGGATATATAGTCGCCAAAAAGATTAATGATGCAAATTTCAATATCTTTTTAGAGCAAGCAAAAGCAAAAGCAAAAGCCATTGAATATGAAGCTGAGCTAACACTTAAAGATGCTAAAAATTCAGTTGCTGAGGCTGAATTTGCAGCAAAGAAAAAATTTGATGAAAAAATTCAAAAACTACAAAAAGAGCATTCTATTAAGCTAGAAGAACTCAACAAAAAAGAACAAAATCTTCATTATCAAGAAAAACTTCATGAAGAAAACAAAAACAAATTAGCAAAAGAGCAGCAAACTATAAAAGCTTTACATGAAGAAAATGAAAATTTAAAACAAAGCTACGAAATAAAGTTAAATGATGTTTTAAAAATTCTTGAACATTCAGCTGGTCTCACACAAGAAGAGGCAAAAAGCATAGTCTTACAAAAAGTAGAAGAAACCTCAAGAGCTGAAATTGCTCATATTGTTAGAAAATACGAAGAAGAGGCTAGAAATGAAGCCAAAAGAAAGGCTAATTTTATCTTAGCACAAGCTACTTCAAGATTTGCAGGAGAATTCGCTGCTGAAAGGTTGATCAATGTAGTAAATATCAAAAATGATGAGTTAAAAGGACGCATTATAGGTAAAGAAGGGAGAAATGTTAAAACCTTAGAAATGGTTTTGGGTGTTGATATTATCATAGATGATACGCCTGGAGCAATTATAGTAAGTTGTTTTAATCTTTATAGACGCGCCATTGCTACAAAGGTGATTGAACTTTTAGTTGAAGACGGTAGAATACAACCTGCAAAAATAGAAGAAATCCATGAAAAAGTTTGCAAAGAATTTGAAGATAATATCTTAGAAGAAGGTCAAACTATAGTAATGGATTTAGGACTTAATAATATCCATCCTGAAATTGTTAAATTAATAGGAAAATTAAGATATAGAGCAAGTTATGGACAAAATGCTCTAGCACACTCTTTGGAAGTAGCGCATTTAGCTGGAATCATAGCAGCTGAGTGTGGTGGCGATGAAAAACTAGCAAGAAGAGCTGGAATTTTACACGATATAGGCAAGGCTTTAACGCATGAATTTGAAGGTTCTCATGTAGATTTAGGAGCTGAACTTTGCAAAAGATACAAAGAACATCCTATAGTGATTAATGCGATTTATGCTCACCATGGACATGAAGAGGCTACAAGTATAGAATCAGCTGCAGTTTGTACAGCAGATACACTAAGCGCTGCACGCCCTGGAGCAAGGCGTGAGGTGCTTGAGGCCTTCTTGAAACGAGTTAGCGAACTTGAAGATATAGCAAAAAGTAAAGAAGGGGTTAAAAAAGCTTATGCTATTAATGCTGGTAGAGAAATTAGAGTTATTGTTAATGCAAAATTAGTCAATGATGATGAATCTGTGCTTTTAGCTAAAGAAATAGCTGAAGAAATTCAAGAAAAAGTTCAATACCCTGGTGAAATAAAAGTTAATGTCATCAGAGAGCTTAGAGCTGTTGATTTTGCAAGATAGGGTTTTTCATGCAAGAAATGATTGATAATCTTAGCACTTATGGTTATTTGATTTTATTTTTTTATTCTTTTGGTGGAGGAATGGTGGCCATACTTGCTGCCGGGGTACTTTGTGCAAGTTCAACTAAACTTGATTTGCATTTATGTATATTTTTAGCCTTTTTGGCTAATACCATAGGTTCAACCCTATTATTTATTCTAGGAAAATATTATAAAAAAGACATAATGCCTTATTTTAAAAATCATAGAAGAAAAATCGCTCTTGCTATGATAAAAATCAAAAAATATGGAGATTTACTTTTAGTAGTGCAAAAATTTATTTACGGGGTAAAAACTATCATTCCTATAGCAGCAGGCCTTTGCAAATTTAGCTTTGTAAGATTTTTTATCATCAATACCCTAGCTAGTTTAATTTGGGCTATAATACTTGGTTATGCTGGATTTATTTTTGGAAACACCTTAAAGGAGGCTTTTGAAATTTTTTCAAATCATCCTTATATAGCACCTGCCTTTATAATCACTTTAATTTTTATTATATGGTTATACTTATCACGCTTTTCTAAGAAAAAATGAATTTAAAATTCTCTATAAAAGATTCTTATGGAGAATTTTTAATTTTATTATTATGTTTTTTAGCAATTTTTAGCCTAAATCTCATTTATGAGTATAAAAAATACCAAA
>NZ_JAKMRU010000014.1:0-47913 GCF_025772235.1 Campylobacter sp. IFREMER_LSEM_CL1085
AAATTTCCTTTGCAATTTTTGCTAAAGATTTATGAAAAATTAAATAAAACTCAATTTGAAAATTCCCCTAAAAAAGCTTTTGATAGTTTAAAAAACATAATTAAAAATAATCTTCATCATAGTTTATTGCAATGTCTAAGTTATGAATTTTCTTTAAATATTTTTTCAAATTCTTATGAGAATTTAGTAGAAAACGGCAAAATTATAGACAATATAGATATGCAAAAATTAGGACGCTACATAGATGATGAAAAACCAGCTAAAAACTATCTTTACGAAAGTGTGGTTTATGACTCTGATATAGAAAAACAAATTATCAAAGAAAATAACGAAAATATAAGAAAAAAAACCATAAAAGTTTTTGCGAAATTACCAAAATTAAGCATTCCAACTCCATATAAAAATTATGAACCTGATTTTGCTTATTTTTTAGAAGATGATAAAGGTAAAAAAATATTTTTTATATGTGAAAGTAAAGGTTATGATGATGAAAATGATATTTCATCAAATGAAAAGAAAAAGATAGACTATGCAAAAGTATTTTTTAAAAATCTAAATGATAGTTTAAAAAATGAAAATATAGATATTGTTTTTAATACAAGATTAAATAAACAAAAATTCATAGAGTGTATAAAGGAAGTTTTAAATGGTAGATATTAATAATATAAAAAAAGAAAATTTAATCAATACAAAAGAAAATAAAAATGATTTTTTAGAGCATTTAAAACATAATTACCCGCAAACCATAAGTGATAATGTGCCAAATTTAAATGCAATTATGCAACTTTTAGGTTTAAATACTAAAGTCCAAGGTTATGAGCTAACTTTTGCTGGTAAAGCTTTAGCAAATGCTTTATGTAATACTCAAAATACCAATGAATTAAAATTTGAAAAAGAACAGAGTTTAAATTTTGAAAATACCAAAAATATCATCATAAAAGGGGATAATCTTGATGCTTTAAAGCTTTTAAAGCAAAGTTATTATGAAAAAATCAAAATGATTTATATAGACCCACCTTACAATACAAAAAATGATGATTTTATCTATAATGATGATTTTAGAAAAGACTATAAAGAACTTTTAAAACAAACAGGACTTTTAGAAATCGATGAAAATGGAGTTGAGATAGAAAGTGAAACTTTAAGGTTTTTTAATAGTATAAAATCAAGCAAAACTCATAGTGGATGGCTTTCCTTTATGCTTCCACGACTTAAACTTGCTAGAGATTTACTTCGTGAAGATGGAGTGATATTTATAAGTATAGATGATAATGAACAAGCAAATTTAAAAATACTTTGTGATGAGATTTTTGGAGAAGAGAATTTTGTTTCTTGTTTTATTTGGCAAAAAAAGTCAGGTGGAGGGCAAGCAAAATATTTTTATGAAGGACATGAGTATATACTTATATACACAAAAGATAAAATAAATTTAAATGGACTTTTTAAATATAAGGAAAAAGCAGATATTAATAACGATTTAATAAGAAAAGTTCATGGTAAATATAATGGACATCCGAGAATTGTTGAAATTTTAAAAAAATATAAGAAAAAAGTCATAGATCATAGAAATTTAATGTTTGAAGAATTGGATATTTTTTTAAAAGAAAAAATGATTAGTGAAAAAAAATATAATGATATAAAGTCAAAAATTGATAGTGGTGAATATTTTCTACAACAATATAAAGATACAAATTTTCATCTTATTTGTTCTTATCAAGATGATAATTTATCTAAAATGTATTCTATATTTAGTGGATATTGGACTTCAGATGGAAATGAAGAAATAGAAAATATATTTAATGGAAAATTGATTTTTGAAAATCCAAAACCAACTAAATTAATCAAAGAAATATTTTTTGCAAATGCAAAAAAAGATGATATTATTCTAGACTTTTTTGCAGGAAGTGGCACAACAGCACAAGCAGTTATGGAACTAAATGCACAAGATAATGGAAATCGTAAATTTATCCTAGTCCAACTTGATGAAAAGATAGATGAGAAAAAAAGCAAAGTTGCTTATGATTTTTGTAAAAACGAACTAAGTAGTCAAAACCCAGTCATTAGCGATATAACCATAGAAAGAGTTAAAAGAGCAGGCGAAAAAATAGCAAAAGAAAATGCAGATAAAAATTTAGACTTAGGATTTAAAGTGTTTTCTATGGTGGAAAAACCAGAGCTTGTATGCGATGGTAATGATAGTTTAAATTTGATAAATCATGCAAAATTAAGTCCGTATGAAAAGGCGTTAAATTTGGCTTTGCAAGATTGTAAAACCTTAGATAATGATCTAAAAATGATTTTAAAAGATAAAATTTATCAATGCGAACAAAGTTTTTATGTGATAAATTTTGATGATGAAGTTTTAAATTTTTTGAAAAATACTCAAAATGAAAATGTATATATTAATGGCTTTGGAGGTATAGATTTAGAAATTTATTTAAATTTAGAAAGCTTTTTAAAAGAACGCTTGAAAGTGGTGTATTGATATGGAACAAGAAATTATTAAATTTATCAAACAAAAAGATTATGAAAAAATCATTTTTTTGGGCGAGGGTTCGTTTGGTAAGGTTTTATTGATTAGAGATGTTTTTATCGATGAGCTTTTTGTTGTAAAAAAATATGATCCAGATGATATGTTAGATGAAAATGATAAGAAGAGATTTTATAAAAATTTTTTAGATGAGATAAAGATTTTATATAAGTTAAATCATAAAAATATAGTCAGAATTTTTAATTATTATCCTTATGAAAATACTCATACGGCTTATATTATTATGGAGTATATACAAGGGAAAAATATCAAAGAGTATTTTGATGATGAAAATAACTTGGAAAATTTAAATTCTATTTTTATGCAACTAATTGAAGTCTTTGCTTATATAGAAGAAAAAGGCATTATACATAGGGATATAAGAGAAAAAAATATTCTTATAGGCGATGATGGAGTGGTTAAAGTTATTGATTTTGGCTTGGGGAAGATTTTTGATGTAGAAAAAAACGAGGATACTTTAAATTCAATTATAAATAGAAACGATGTTGATACTTTACCAGAAGAGTATTTTCAAAAGGAATATACGATTCAAACTGATATTTATTATTTGGGCGATTTGGTTTATAGGCTTATCAATAACTTGGCAGAAAATAAACATAATTTTAAATATTTTGATATTTTAAATAAAATGATAAAAAAAGAAAAAAAAATTCGTTATCAAAGTTTTGCAGACATAAAGAGAGAGTTAAACAAAGAAAATTTTGTTAATTTAAAAATTAGCCAAGAAGATAAAGCGATTTATAATATTTTTTCAAATTATATTATTGGCTATGTTGATTCTTTTATAGGAGAGCCTGTATTAAATACTGATATAAATGAAATTCTAGGAGAAATTGATAAGGTTATTCAAAGAAATTCTTTTAATGAGTATATTGAAAATAATTCTAAACTTATAAACATAATCATTAAAAATAATTTTTATACACAGCAAAATCCTAGTTGTATTAAGTGCGAGGAATTGGACAAATTTTATAAGTGGTTTAAAGCATTAAATGGCAAAATGCAAAAACTTGTTTTAGATAATCTTGAAGAGAAAATATCTCAAATTCCTTTTACATCAAAAGACGATGATTTTGTCTTGCCTTTTTAATTATATAAACTAAGCAGGTATAAAATTGTAATCAAATTTTATAAACTTATCAAATAATGAAATTAAGACAATGTGAAACTAAAATAAAACTATTAGAGAATTAAAAAATCGGTTATGATATTTCCTTAAGATGTAAGAAAGAGTAAAAAATGAAAACCTTTTTAGTTTGTGCCTTAGAGCCATCAGCAAATTTACATTTAAAAGAAGTTTTAAAAGCTTATAAAAATGAATATAAAGAATTTGATTTAGTGGGAATTTATGATGAGAATTTATGTGAAGAATTTAGTCTAAATTCCAAGCCACTTTATAGCTCACATGAGTTTAGTGCTATGGGTTTTATAGAGGTTTTGCCGCTCATTTTAAAAGCTAAAAGAGCCATAAAAGAGCTAGTGAGTTTAAGTTTTGCTCAAAAAATTGATGCGATTTTATGTATAGATTCTCCTGCCTTTAACTTACCTTTTGCAAAGGCTTTAAAAAAAGCAAATTCCAAAGTAAAAAGAATTTATTATATTTTACCTCAAGTTTGGGCATGGAAAAAAGGACGCATTCCTATCATAGAAAGTCATTTTGATGCGTTAGCTTCTATTTTACCTTTTGATAGTGAGTTTTTTAGTAAAAGCACTTATGTGGGACATCCGCTTTTAGATGAGATAAAAGAATTTAAAAATAAAGAAGATATAAATTCTATATTTTCAAAAAAAGATGATGAAAAAGTAATCGCTTTCTTACCGGGCTCAAGAAAAAGTGAAATAAAGCGTTTGATGCCTATTTTTAGAGAGTTAAGCACTAAATTTAAAGGTAAAAAAATCCTTTGCGTACCCGAGTTTAATTTAAAAAGATTAGAAATTTACGGAAAAGTGAGTAATTTTGAAATTCAAACTAACACCCCAAAGGTGCTAAAAAATGCTGATTTTGCTTTTATTTGTAGCGGCACAGCTACACTTGAAGCAGCTTTGGTCGGCACGCCTTTTGTGCTTGCTTATAAAGCTAAAGCTATTGATGTATTTATCGCAAGATGTTTTGTAAAACTCAAACATATAGGCCTTGCAAATATCTTTTTAGATTTTGCAGGAAAAAGCGAGCTTAATCCTGAATTTTTACAAGAGCAAGTGAATGTGGAAAATTTATATCAAGCTTATCTTAAATACGATTATAAGGCATTTTTTGATAAAGTAGATTTTTTAAAAGAATATTTGCAATTTGCAAGTGCAAAAAATTTAGCTAAAATACTTTATGAAATCAAATAAGGATAAATCATGCAAAAAGAACCTATGAGTAAATACGGCTATGAGAAATTAGAAAAAGAATTAGAGCATTTAAAAAAAGTTGAACGCCCAAAAGTAGTAGAAGAAATAGACATAGCAAGAAGCCATGGAGATTTAAAAGAAAATGCAGAATATCACGCGGCTAGAGAAAAACAAGCTTTTATAGAAGGAAAGATTGCTGAACTTGGAGATTTGATCTCAAGAGCACAAATCATCGATCCATCTTCTTATGAGCATGATAGTGTGAAATTTGGCTCAACTGTTGTTGTAGAGGATTTAGAAAGTGAAAAACAAAGCACTTATACTTTGGTAGGGGTAAATGAAGGAAATTTAGAAAAAGGCTATATTTCCATTAGTTCGCCTATTGCTAAAGCAATGCTTGGTAAAAAAGAAGGGGATGATTTTAAAGTGCGTTTGCCAAAAGGCGAGAGTGAATTTGAAATCATTTCTATAGAATACAAAGCTTTGGAATTTTAATTTTTGCAAAAAATAATTATAAAAGAAAATGCTATTTTTATTGCCGATGCGCATGAAAATAAAAATAGGCGTGGTTTTTGGGAGTTTTTGCAAGCCTTAAAAAATAAAAAAATTCAAACTCCACAGCTTTTTTTAATGGGTGATATATTTGATCTTTTAATTTATGAAGTAAAGGCCACGCATGATTTTGCAAAAGCTTATATAGACTTACTTGAAGAACTTGCGTATGAAATTGAAATCATTTATTTAGAAGGCAATCATGATTTTAATTTAGCTAAATTTTTTAAAAAAGTGAAAGTTTTTAGTATAAAACAACAACCCTTGCTTTGCGAATTTCAAGATAAAACCTTAGTAAAATTAGCCCATGGGGATATTTTTTTAAAACCTTTTTTGCAGTTTTGCTTAAAAAGTTTAAGAAATCATTATTTGCTACTTTTTTTAAATTTTTTAAATGTTATTAGTAAAGAAAGAATTACTCAAAAAATTCTAAAAAATCAAAACAAAAAACAACTTATTAGAAAAATTCCCCATTTTTCTGCTTTAGTAAAAGAGCGTTTAAAGCACTATAATATAGGCTTTGTAATAGAAGGTCATTATCATCAAGATGTATTTTTAAAAAATGAAGATATAAAATATCTAAATTTAGCTACTTTTGCATACAAGGAAAGTTTTTTTATAGTAAAATATGAGCCAGAAATCAGATTTCACAAAATAGAACTTAAGGAGGCATAATGTTTGATGAGAATGTCGTTAAAACAGGTTCAAATGAAATGGAACTTGTTGATTTTCGCATCTTTAAGCAAGGCCACGATAAAGTCTATGAGGGAATTTATGGTGTAAATGTTTCTAAGGTTAGAGAAATCATTAAAATTCCTTTTTTGACTGAAATTCCAGGAGTACCTGAATATGTAGAAGGTATTTTTGATCTTCGTGGCGTGGTGATTCCTGTAATCAACCTAGCAAAATGGATGCAAATTCAAGAACCAGAAATGACAAATATAAAACCTAGAGTTATCATTACTGAATTTAGTAATGTTTTAATCGGTTTTATTGTCCATGAGGCGAAAAGAATTCGTAGAATTAACTGGAAAAATATTGAGCCAGCTACTTTTGCAACAAGTGCGGGTAGTTTAGATAAGGGTAAAATTACTGGTGTAACTAAGATCGAAGGAGATGAGGTTTTACTTATCCTAGATTTAGAAAGTATAGTGCAAGAACTTGGAATTTATACCCCGCAAACTGATATTGACGATGATAAAATTCAAAAAATCGAAGGTATGGCTTTAGCACTTGATGATAGTTCAACTGCAAGAAAACTTGTTAAAGATTTACTAAATAAAATTGGTCTTAAAGTAATTGAAGCTAAAGATGGTGTTGAAGGTTTACATAAACTAGAAGAGCTTTATAGTACTTATGGCAGTGATTTAAATAAACATTTAAAAATTATTGTAAGTGATGTTGAGATGCCACAAATGGATGGATTCCATTTTGCAGCAAAAGTTAGAGATGATGAGAGATTTAAAAATATTCCTATCGTATTTAACTCTTCTTTATCAAATGAATTTATGAGTGATAAAGGTGTTAAAGAAGCAGGTGGAGATGGGTATTTAGTTAAATTTAATGCAAGTGATTTCTTTGCTGAAATTTCTCGTATCATAGCAAAACATGAAAAAGGTGAGGAGTAAAAATGGAAGATATTCAAGAAATACTTGAGGATTTTTTAGTTGAAGCCTTTGAATTAGTCGAGCAAATTGATCATGATTTGGTTGAATTAGAAGCAAATCCTGAAGATTTAGAACTATTAAATAGAATTTTCCGCGTTGCGCATACTGTTAAAGGATCATCAAGCTTTTTAAATTTTGATGTTTTAACAAAACTTACTCATCATATGGAAGATGTTTTAAATAAAGCAAGACATAATGAGCTTAAAATTACTCCTGAAGTAATGGATGTAGTTTTAGAATCTATTGATATGATGAAAACTTTATTAAATTCTATTAGAGATAATGGAAATGATACAGCAATCGGACTTGATATAGCTCCAATTTGTGCAAGATTAACCGCAATTTCAGAAGGAGAAAGTTTAGAATCAATTACTCCGGCTAAGGCTGAAGAGCCAAAAGAAGAAGTTAAAGAAGAGCCAAAAGCTGAAGAACCTGAAGTTGATGTAAATAAACTTAGTGATGATGAAGTTGAAGCTGAAATTGAAAGACTTTTAAAAGTAAGAAAAGCTGAAGATCAAGCAAGACGCGCTGAAAAGAAAAAAACTCAAGAAACAACTCCAACCCCAAGTAAGCCAGCTCCACAGGCGCAAAATGCAGCAGCTGAGAAAAAGGTCCCTGCAGCAGGTGGTGGAAGCAGTGGTGCAAATATGGATCAAACAATTAGGGTTGAAGTTAAAAGACTTGATCATTTAATGAACTTAATTGGCGAGCTTGTATTAGGTAAAAACCGCTTGTTAAAAATTTATGATGATGTTGAAGAAAGATATGATGGAGAAAAATTCTTAGAAGAATTAAATCAAGTTGTTTCTCAACTTAGCATTGTCACTACAGATATTCAACTTGCGGTTATGAAAACAAGAATGCAGCCTATTGCGAAAGTATTTAATAAATTCCCAAGAGTTGTGCGTGATTTAGGCCGTGAACTTGGTAAACAAATGGAGCTTTAAATTTCAGGGGAAGAAACTGAACTTGATAAGTCTATTGTAGAAGAAATTGGCGATCCTATTATGCATATGATTAGAAATTCTTGTGATCATGGTATAGAAGATCCAGCAACGCGTATAGCTAATGGTAAACCAGAAAAAGGAACGGTTAATCTTAAAGCATATAATGAAGGAAATCATATCGTTGTTGAAATTGCCGATGATGGTAAAGGTTTAGATGCTGATGTGTTAAAATCAAAAGCAATAGAGAAAAACTTAATCACAGAGCGTGAAGCTGATCAAATGAGTGATAAAGAAGCATTTGCATTGATTTTCAAACCAGGTTTTTCAACCGCTGCAAAAATCACCAATGTTTCAGGGCGTGGTGTTGGAATGGATGTTGTCAAAACTAATATTGAAAAATTAAATGGTGTGATTGAAATCGATAGTGAGCTTGGAAAAGGCACTGTGATGAAGCTTAAAATTCCACTTACTTTGGCGATTATTCAATCTTTACTTGTGGGAACTCAAGAAGAATTTTATGCTATTCCACTTGCAAGTGTTCTTGAAACAGTTAGAGTGCCAATTGATGATATTTATACCATTGAAGGTAAAAATGTACTTCGCTTAAGAGATGAGGTTTTATCTTTAGTAAGACTTTCAGATGTATTTGGCGTAAAACAAGTGCTTGAAAATACTGATCAAACTTATGTAGTTGTTATAGGTGTGGCAGAAAGTAAGCTTGGTATTATAGTAGATACTTTAGTAGGTCAAGAAGAAATTGTTATCAAGTCTATGGGTGAGTATTTGCAAAATATCCAAGGTATAGCAGGAGCAACTATCCGTGGTGATGGTAGAGTAACTTTGATTATCGATGTTGCTGCTATGATGGATATAGCTAAAGAAATTAAAGTTGATATTAAAGCACAAATTGAATCACAATCTAAAAAAACAACTAAAGAAAAACCAAGTGATTATACAGTGCTTATAGTGGATGATTCTAAAATGGATAGAAATATCATGCAAAAATCATTAGAGCCACTAGGTGTAAGTATTATAGAAGCAACTAATGGTGTTGAAGCATTAAATACAATTAAATCAGGCGAGCATGATATTGATGCTGTGTTGATTGATATTGAAATGCCAAGAATGGATGGTTATACCTTAGCAGGTGAAATTAGAAAATATTCTAAATATAAAAACCTCCCACTTGTTGCAGTAACTTCAAGAACTAGTAAATCAGACCGCTTAAGAGGTGTGGAAGTAGGAATGACTGAGTATATTACTAAGCCTTACTCTCCAGAGTACTTAGAAAATGTAGTTAGAAAAAATTTAAAACTAGGATAAGAAGATGAATGATAAATTAAACCAGGTTTTGCAAAAACAACAAGCGCAAATTGCAGAACCTGATGTAGATAAAGAAGAGGATATTATTCAGCTTGTTGGTTTTGTGGTAGGAGATGAGGAATACGCTATTCCAATTCTTAATATCCAAGAAATTATTAAACCTATAGAATATACTAGGGTTCCAAGTGTACCTGATTATGTTTTAGGTGTGTTTAATATGAGGGGTAATGTTATGCCTTTGATTGATCTTGCTAAAAGATTTAATCAAGGTAGTTCTAAAATGACTCCTCAAACAAGATATATTGTTTTAAAAGGTATAGCAAATGGCAATCAAACTCCTGCAGGTAATGCAGGCTTTGTGATAGATAGATTAACAGAAGCTATTAAAATTCACAGAAGCAGGATTGATCCGCCACCTGAAACTTTACTAAAAGAAAAAGGTATGATTTTTGGTATAGGCAAAAGAGAAGAAAATATCTTGACTATATTAAAAGCTGAAGCTTTATTAAAGCGTGAGTTTTAATGATAAAGCTTTGTGCCTTTGACTTTGATTCTACGCTAATGGATGGGGAAACTATCGATATTTTAGCGCAAGAATATAATGTTGGTGATGCTGTAAAAGCAATCACCAACAAAGCAATGAATGGTGAGCTTGATTTTTTTGAAAGCTTAAGTGCTAGAGTAGCTTTGCTTGAAGGTATGCCTATAGAGCAGGTAAAGAAATGCTGTGAAAATTTACCTTTGATGAATGGTGCTAAAGAATTATGTGAATATTTAAAAAGTAAGAATATAAAAATAATTGTTTTTAGTGGTGGATTTCATGAAGGAATTGATTTAATACAAAATAAACTTCATTTTGATTTTGGTTTTGCTAACTTTTTACATAGTAAAAATGGTTTTTTAACAGGAAAAGTTGGCGGAGAAATTATGTTTAATAACTCAAAAGGTATTATACTACAAAGACTTAAGAAATTTTTAAATTTAAAAACAGAAGAAATTATGTGTGTAGGCGATGGAGCTAATGATATTTCTATGTTTAAAGAATGTGGATTAAAAATAGCTTTTTGTGCCAAAGAAATTTTAAAATCTCATGCAGATATTTGTATAGATAAGAAAGATTTAAAAGAAATAATAAAGGTAATACAATGAAAAAATTTTCACTATGGTGTGATTTTATAGAAAATGAATTTTTAGATCATGAATTTTTAGATTTAATTTACTCAAAAACAATCAATGGTGCTACCTCAAATCCTGCTATTTTTAAAAATGCGATTTTAAACTCAGCTATTTATAAAGAAAAAATCAAAAAATCAAATCTTAAAGATAAAAAAGCTTTATATGAGTATCTTGCGATAGAAGATATAGCTAAGGCTGCGGATAAATTAGCTATTAATTATTATGAAAATAATGATGGTTTTATTAGTATTGAAATTGACCCAAGATTAAAAGATAATACTAGCCTATCTTTGGCCGAAGCAAAAAGATTATACATGCAAATTGCAAAAGAAAATGTGATGATGAAAATTCCTGCTACAGAAGCTTCTTATGAAGTAATGCAAGAATTAATGAAAAATGGTATTAATGTTAACGCTACTTTGATTTTTGATTTTGAGCAAACTAAAAAATGCTTTGAAGCTTTAAATTTAGGTTTAAAAGAATTTAGAAAAAATAATACCGCAGCTAAAAAAGAGCCTCGAGCAGTTATTAGTATTTTTGTAAGCCGTTTTGATAGATTATTAAATAATCAAGTTTTAGATAAAAATTATATAGGAATTCTTACTGCAACAAAGGCTTATAATTATATCATTAAACAAAATGAAACAAATATTAGAGCTTTATTTGCAAGTACAGGTGTTAAGGGTGATGATTTAGAAAAAGATTATTATATTAAAGAATTACTCTATGATAAAGCTATTAATACTGCACCACTAGATGCTATTAAGGCTTTTAAAGGTAAGCAAATTATATTTAAAGAGCCTTTGAAAGATGAATGTATAGAGAAAAAATTAAATGCAAATATTTCAAAAGATGCTTTAAGTAAAGCTTGTAAAGATTTGCTTGATGATGGTTTGGAGCAATTTTGCATAGCTTATGAAGATATTTTAAAATCTTTATAAACTTATTTGGCTATAATTAGCGTTTATTTTTTTAGAAAGGAAACAGATGTTAGAAGGTATCGTTAGAGAGAGTATCGGTAGAAAAGCTGCTAAAGCTTTAAAAAGAGATGGTTATCTAATCGCAAACATCTACGGAAAAGGATTAGAAAACATCAATGCTGCTTTTAAAGTAAATGAATTTATTAAAGAAGTACGCAAAAAAACTACTTTAGCTTTTGATGTAAAAGTAGCAGATAAAGTATTAAATGTTGTGGTAGTTGATTATCAAAAAGATCCTGTAACTGCAGAATTAAAACACGTAGATTTAAAAGTAGCACAAAAAGGTGTTATTTCTAAATATATGGTTCCTGTAAAGATTGTAGGAACAGCTATGGGTCTTAAAAATAAAGGTGTTTTAATCCAATCAAAAAGAAGATTGAAAGTAAAATGTGCAGCTGAAAACTTACCAAATTATTTTGAATTAGATGTAACTAAACTTGATGTTGGTGATGCACTTTTAATCCGCGATGTAGTTGTACCTGAGGGTGTAACTATGGTTGATGCTGATAGAGTAGCTGTAGTTGGCGTAGAAAAAGCAAGATAAAATGACCTTAGTCGTAGGACTTGGTAATATAGGAGAACAATACGCCCAAACCCGTCACAATGTAGGGTTTATGCTAATTGACTTAATTTTGAAAGATTTGCAAACAGCAAAGCTTTCAAATGCCAAATTTAAAGGAGAGCTTTTTAAAGGCTCTTCTACTCTTTTTTTAAAACCTTCCACTTATATGAATTTATCAGGAGAAAGTGTAAAAGCTGTTAGTGAATATTATAAATGTGATAGAATCATTGTAATCCATGATGATATAGATTTAAATTTGGGTGCATTGAAATTTAAAATGGGTGGATCAAGCGGTGGACATAATGGGCTTAAAAGTATAGATAATCTTTGTGGCAATGCTTATGAGAGGGTACGCATAGGAGTAGGAAAAGGACAAGATGTAATTTCTCATGTTTTGGGAAAATTTAAACAAGAAGAACAAGAAAGCTTAACTAAGGTTTTAGAACATAGTAAAAAAGCCTTACTTGAGCTTTTAAATTCTGATATAGAAAAAATCGCTTCAAAATATTCTTTAAAAAGTTAAACGATGAGTATATTTTTTCGCTATATTTCATCTTTGTATTTAAAATCATTTTTTATTTTATTTTTTTCTTTGACTTTTTTCTTCGTAGCGATTGATTTTTTACTCAATTTCAATAGACTGCCAAAAAGTGCAAATTTAGAGCTTTTGTATATATTTTTCTTAACATGTTCAGCAGCTTCTTATATACTACCTTTAGCTATAGTCCTTGCTTTGGTTTTATGTATTTTTAATATGATACGCTCGAATGAATTTGTTAGCTTGTATGCTTTGGGTTTAAGTAAAAATCAAGTGATTTTTTATCCTTTTTTATGGGCTATGTTTTTTTGTTGTGTTTATGTAGGACTTAATTTTAGTGCCTTTGCTTATGCAGATGAATATAAAAGTAATATTCTCAAGCGTGGCGTTGTAGATAGAGAGGGTGGGGAAGTTTTGATTAAATATAATGATAAATTTATTTATATACAAAAAACAAGTTCTCAAACCTTATATAATGTAAAAATCTTTGATGTAAAAAATTTAGACATTCAAAGCACAATCCATGCAAAAACTGCTAAATTTGATGGAGATTCTTGGAACTTAAATGACGCTAAAGCTACTAATGTACCACAAAATTTGATTGTTTCAAAAGAGGGTTTAAGCGTAGAAGAATTTAAAAATATCAAAGGCTTAGAAGACTTTTCTCCAAAAATCTTAGAAAGAATTTCTTTGGTAGAGAGCAATCCTTCTTATTCTATTTTAGACGCGCTAGAAAGTATGGCAATTTTTGCAAAACAAAATATTTCTACTAATACACTTAGAACAAGTTTATATTCTTTAGTTCTTACACCATTTTTTGCGCCATTTTTAATGCTTATTGTGTATTATTATTTTCCTTTAACAGCAAGATTTTTTAATCTCGCACTTTTAGCTTTTGTGTTTTTTGTGTGCATACTTTTAGTTTGGGGTTTGTTGTTTTTATTAACAAGATTGAGTGAAAATGAAATTTTACTTCCAGAGCTTGGTATAATGCTACCAGTATTTATTTTAATAAGTATAGGAAGTTTTTATTATTTTAAACACAAATAACTACAAGTGAGGTTTTTATGGATTATTTAAAACTAGCAAAAGAATACAACACACCATTTTATATTTATGATTTTGATAAAATTGAAGAGCGTTTTACAATGTTAAAAGATGCTTTTAAGGCAAGAAAATCACAAATTTTTTATGCAGTCAAAGCAAATTCTAATTTAAGTGTTTTAAAGCTTTTAGCTTCTTTGGATAGTGGGTTTGATTGTGTTAGTGCGGGTGAGATTTATAGAGCTTTAAAAGCAGGAGCTAAAAATTATAAAATTATTTTTAGCGGGGTTGGAAAAAGTGCTGATGAATTAAAATATGCTTTAGAGCAAAACATACTTTATGTAAATTTAGAAAGCTATGAAGAAATGCTTCTTTTAGAACAAATTGCTAAAGAAAGTCAAAAGATAGCTCGTATAAGCATAAGGGTAAATCCAAATGTAGATGCTAAAACACATCCTTATATTTCTACAGGTTTGCATGAAAATAAATTTGGTGTAGATATAGAAAGTGCTAAAAAAATGTATCTTTATGCTAAAAACTCACAATTTTTAGAGTCAGTTGGAGTGCATTTTCACATAGGTTCACAAATTCTTGATATAAGTAGTATCCATGAGGCCTCAGCGATTGTTGCAAAATTAGTAAAAGAACTTTTAGCTTTGAAAATTAATATTAAATTCTTTGATATAGGCGGGGGTTTAGGGGTTTGTTATAAAGATGAACAAGAGCCAAATTTATATGATTATGCTCAAGGAATTTTAGCAAGTTTGCAAGGTCTTGATGTGTGTATAGGTATGGAACCTGGCAGGTTTTTGGTAGCAAATGCAGGTGAGTTTGTTACTAAAGTTTTATATGAAAAATTTAATGATAAAAAGCGTTTTGTGATTATTGATGGGGCGATGAATGATTTATTGCGTCCAAGTTTATATAGTGCTTATCATGAAATCAAGCTTTTGAGTGAAAATAAAGAAGAAAGCCTTTGTGATATTGTTGGTGGGGTTTGTGAGAGTGGAGATTTTTTAGCTAAAGATAGAAAACTAGCTAAAACAAAAGCAGGAGATTTGATCATAGTTAAAAGCGCAGGTGCATATGGTTTTAGTATGAGTAGTAATTACAATACTCGCAATAGAGTATGTGAGCTAGCTTGTGAAAATGGCATAGTAAGAATGATTAGAAAAAGAGAAAATTATGAGGATCAAATTGCTTTAGAACTTGATTTTTTAAGGGATTAAAATGTTGTTTTTAGATGTGCAAGGAACTTTGATTTCAGATCATGATAAAAGTCCTATAAATGGTGCTTTAGAACTCATTAAATCTTTAAATAAAGAAAAAATTCCTTATGTAATTATTACTAATAATACCAAAAAATTAGATTTTTTAAATTATTTGCAAAATTTGGGTTTTGAAATTAATGAAAAAGTTTATATTGATCCTTTTTGTGTTTTAAAAGATCATTTAAAGCCTTGTAAAATAGCAGCTTTTGGAGCAAAAGAATTTTTAGATTCACTTCAAGAGTTAGGTTATGAGCTTGATTATAAAAATCCAAAAGCATTTTTGCTAGCAAGTTATGATGATTTTAAATTTCAAGATTTTGCTAATATGATAGAGTATATTAAAGATGGCGTGCAAGCTATAGCAATGCATGAGGGTAGTATTTATAAGAAAAACTCAAGGCTTTATCCGGGCGTTGGAAGTATCATGTCTATGCTTAAAAATGCATGCGAGTTTGATTATAAAGTGATAGGAAAACCTAGTAAGGCTTTTTATGAAAGTGCTTTAAATTTATTAAAACAGCAAGATTGTAATGTGAGTTTTAAAAAAACTTTAATTATTAGTGATGATTTTAAAGGCGATTTGCTTGGTGCTTATGAGCTTGGTATGCAAACAGGCTTAGTTTTAAGTGGTAAAATTTCTAACACTCAAGGTCTTGATACAACTAAACTTAATTTTGTATATGATAGTATTAAGGATTACTACATATCGAGGTTTAAATGAAAGATATAGAAAAATTACGCAATAAAATCGATACTATCGATGATAAAATTTTGGCTTTGCTTAATGAAAGAATGCTTCATGTTAAAGATATAGGAGTTATTAAACAAAATTTAGGTGGAAGTATTTATAGACCTGAGCGTGAAAGAGCTATTATAAATAGACTTAAAAATTATAATCATGGTTTATTAGATCAAAATGCAATCGAAGCAATTTATCAAGAAATTTTTGCTGTATCAAGAAATTTAGAAATGCCTCAAAGCATAGCTTATTTAGGGCCTGAGGGAAGTTATACGCATCAAGTAGCAAGAACGCGTTTTGGTGCTATGAGTCGTTATACTCCACTTGCAAATATAGAAGATGTTTTTAAAGAATTAGCTCACAAAGAAGCAAAATATGGAGTAGTACCTATAGAAAATAATACAGCAGGTGCAGTGGGTGTGACGCTTGATTGTCTTGGAAAATATGAAGATGTAAAGATTTTTGCTGAAATTTATATGGACATTCATCATTCTTTTGTAAGTATGAGTGAAAATTTAAAAGATATTAAACGCATATATTCTCATCCACAAGGCTATAATCAATGTAGAAATTTTTTAGAAAGTCATGATTTAAGTGAAGTAGAATTTGTAGCAAGTAAATCCACAGCTCATGCGGCTTATTTAGCTTCGCAAGATGTTACTTCAGCTGCGATTTGCTCTAAAATTGCAGCAAAACTTTATAATGTACCTATATTATTTGAAACGATTGAGGATAATTTGGCAAACCGTACTAGGTTTTTGATTTTAAGTGATATAAAAATACCTCAAATGCCTCATTGTAAAACTTCTATTTTAGCACTTGCTGCACACAAACCAGGTGGGCTTAGTGATTTATTATATGAGTTTAAAAAAGAGGGGATAAATTTAACAAAACTTGAATCACGCCCTATAAAAACAAGAGAATTTGTGCATAGTTTTTATATAGATTTTGAAGGACATATTGATGATGAAAATGTCCAAAGAGTATTAAAAAAAGCTGAGCATATAAAATGGCTTGGATCATATTTATCAGGAGAAAGTAATGAAATTTAATCCTTTTTTAGAAGCTATTAAAACTTATGAAAGTGGCAAGGATATGGATTTAATTGCTAAAGAATATGGTTTAAAAGAAGTTATTAAACTAGCAAGTAATGAAAATCCTTATGGCACAAGTAAAAAAGCTAAAGAAGCCATCATAAATAATGCACATTTAGCTCATTTATATCCTGATGATACTATGAGTGAATTAAAACAAGCTCTAGCACAAAAATATGATATTTTAAAAGAAAATCTCATCATAGGTAGTGGGAGTGATCAAATTATAGAATATATAGTACATGCAAAACTTGATCATTCTAAGGCTTATTTGCAATGCGGGGTTAGTTTTGCTATGTATGAAATTTATGCAAAACAACTAGGAGTTAAGGTTTATAAAACTCCAAGCTTAACCCATGATTTAAATGAGTTATATGAGTTATATCAAAAGCATAAAAATGAAATTAAAGTAATCTTTTTATGCTTGCCAAATAATCCTTTGGGCGAGTGTTTAGACGCAAGTGAGGTTTTTGAGTTTTTAGAGAAAATTGATGAGGATTGTTTGGTAGCCATTGATGGAGCTTATAATGAATTTGCTTCATTTAAAGATAGCAAAAAACATATTAATCCTAAAGAATTAATCCATAAATTTCAAAATGCAGTATATCTAGGAACCTTTTCTAAGCTTTATGGTTTGGGCGGTATGAGAGTGGGTTATGGTATAGCTTGCAAGGAAATTATCAATGCATTTTATAAATTACGAGCACCTTTTAATGTGACTAATTTGAGTTTAAAAGCTGCTGTTGCTGCATTAGATGATGATGAGTTTGTGCAAAAAACCTTAGAAAATAATTTTTCACAAATGAAACTTTATGAAGATTTTGCTAAAAATTATAAAATTCGATACATTCCAAGCTATACAAATTTTATTACCTATTTTTTTGATGAAAAAAATAGCACAGATTTATCTGAAAAACTGCTTAAAAACGGTATAATAATAAGAAATTTACAAAGTTATGGTTTAAATGCTGTGCGTATAAGTATAGGTACAGAGTATGAAAATTCAAGGTTTTTTGAAGAGTTTTCTAAAAATTTTTAGTTTGTAGGAAATAAATGGATTATAAAACTATACTGCACCAAGTAGGTCAGCTTTATCAAAATTTAAGTTTAAGACAGCGTATTATTATTGCTGCTTCTATTGTTGTTGTAGTTGGATTTTTAGTATTTTTAACCCTTTTTAGAAGTGGCTCTACAGTAGCTAGCGAAGCTGGATATTCAGTATTATTTGAAAATGCTAATACTAGTGATTCGGCGATGATAGTAACTCAACTTGAAAAAAGTGGAGTTCCTTATATTTTGCGTAATGAAGGAACGATTTTAGTTCCTAATGAACAAGTATATAAACAGCGTTTAGCTATTGCTTCTGCAGGATTATTGCCAAAAGATAATAAAGTAGGCTTTGAGCTTTTTGATAAACAAGAATTTGGAGCCACAGAAGCTGAGCAAAAGGTAAAATACCAAAGAGCATTAGAAGGTGAGCTTGCTAGAACGATTGAAAGTTTAGAGCCTATTCATAGTGCTACGGTTCATATTGCTTTTGCTAAAGATACACTTTTTACCCAACAACAAGTTCCACCAACTGCTTCAGTAGCTTTGACTATAAAAGAAGGTTTAAAGCTTAATAAAAAGCAAATTATGGGGATTAAAAACCTAATCGCTTCTTCAGTAACAAAACTTACTCCAGAAAATGTAAAAATCATGGATCAAAAAGGTATTCCTTTAGATGATGAGGGTGCTTTTGAAAGTGATTTAATTGCTGCTCAAATTAAATATAAAAGAGATCAAGAATATGAATTAGAGCAAAAAATTGTTGCTTCTATTGCTCCATTTGCAGGTGGCTATGATAGGGTAGTAGCAAAGGTTAGTATTGATTATGATTTTTCTAAAGAAGAATCACAAAGTGAAGTATATGATCCAAATACCGTTGTGCGTAGTGAGCAAACCTTGGAAGAGCATAGAGAAGGCTATAAAGATAAAGAAATTCAAGGTGTACCAGGTGCTGTTTCAAACATCGGTCCTGTGGAAGGTTTGGATGATAAAGGTGCGCGCGAGGTTTATACTAAAAATCAAACTACAACTAATAATGAAATTTCTAAAAAAATTACCAACACCACTAAGCAATTTGCAACCATTAAAAGAATTTCTGCAGCCGTTGTGGTAGATGGAAAGTATAAAGTAATTACTGATGATCAGGGAAATATTACTAATGAATATATTCCTTTGAGTGATAAAGAAATTAAAGCGATTGAAAATCTTACTAAAGGTGCCATAGGATTTAATCTTGCTAGAGGTGATGCGGTTGAAGTAAATAATTTGGAATTTCATAGAACAGCTAAAGTTGAAAATAAGGTTCAAACTTTTTATTCAAGATTTGTCGAGCCTTTTATTCCACCTGTTAAGTATGTATTTGCCGCGATTTTGCTTTTTATCTTTTACAAAAAAGTTATTGTGCCATTTTCTCAAAAAATGCTTGCAGATATTAGACTTGAAGAAGAGATGGAAGGTAAGGATGGGCAGATTATTGATGAGGCTGAAGATGCTATTGAAAAATTCAATGCTGCTCGTAGAAAAGTTGAAGAACAACTTGGTTTTGGAGATAGTTTTGATGAGGATGCATTACAATATGATGTTTTACTTGAAAAATTAAGAGCAGTAGCTAATGAAAAAGGCGAAGAGGTGGCATTATTGTTGCAAAAACTTGTTGAAAATGAAGCCGAATTTGGTGAGAAGGATATCTAATGATAAAGCTTAGTGAAGAACAAAAAATGGTCTATGATGACCTTTCTATGCCAGAAAAGGTTGCCATATTTTTAATCCAACTTGGAGAAGATGTAACGACAGTTTTATTTTCTCATATGGATATTAATGTCATCACTGAAATTTCTCGCTATATTGCTTTAGCAAAAAATGTTGATAAGCCAGTTGCTACTGCTGTACTTGAGGAATTTTATACTTTATTACAATCAAATCAATACTTAAAAAGTGGTGGTTTGGAATATGCAAAAGAAATTTTATTTAGAACTTTTGGTCCTGAAATTGCCAATAAAATTTTGGAAAAACTTACCAAAAGTATGGAAAATAATCAAAATTTTGCTTATCTTTCACAAATTAAACCACAACAACTTGCAGACTTTATCATTAAAGAACACCCGCAAACTATAGCTTTGATTTTAGCTCATATGGATACTACTCAAGCTGCTGAAACTTTGGAATATTTTAGCGATGAATTAAGAGCTGAAGTTGTAATAAGAATGGCAAATCTTGGAGATATATCTCCTTCAATTATCAAAAGAGTATCTGCTGTGCTTGAAAGTAAGCTTGAAAGTCTTACTTCTTATAAAGTTGAAGTGGGTGGTCCAAGAGCAGTTGCTGAAGTGCTTAATCGCTTGGGTCAAAAAGCCTCTAAAACAACACTTTCTTATATTGAGCAAAGTGATGAAAAACTTGCTACAACCATTAAAGATTTAATGTTTACCTTTGATGATATTTCTCAACTTAGTACTAATGCGATTAGAGAAGTTTTAAAAGCTGCTGACAAGCGTGATTTGATGATAGGTTTAAAGGGCGCAAGCGAGGATTTAAAACAAAAATTTATGTCCAATATGTCTACGCGCGCTGCTGAAGCTTTTGTAGAAGAAATGGGCTTTTTGGGTGCTGTGCGTGTTAAAGATGTAGAAGAAGCACAAAGAAAAGTTGTAGAAGTGGTGCAAAAACTTGCAGAACAAGGTCTTATCCAAGTGGGTGAGGCTGATGAGATGATAGAGTAAGATTATGGCAAAATTAACCAATGTAATTTCACCTGAAAATATTTCTGCTCATGTAGTTGAGGGTTATCATTTTAAAGTTATGAGTGAAATGCCCTCTAGTGAAGAACAAAAACAAGAAGAAATTCAAACTATAAATCAAGTCTCTCCCGTCCAAAACACACAACAAGCAGTAGAAAATCAAACAATAGAAGCTGCTCCACAAGCCCCACAACCACAAATTCAACCTGATTTTGTAGAAGATTTACTTAAAAAAACTGATGAAATGTCAGGAAATATCATTAAGTTGCAAATGCAGATAGAAAGCCAAGAGGCTGAATTTAACAATCGTTTAAATACAGAATTAGAACATGCAAAGGAAAAATTTACTAAAGAAGGTTATGAACAAGCACAAAAGAATTTTGAAAGCGAATTAGAAGCCTTGAAGGAAAAATACTTAAAAAGCGTAGAAAAGCTTGAAAATACAGTGCAAAATTTAAATGAGTTTTTATCTAAAAATGAAAAAGAATTAGCCGATACAGCTGTAATTATTGCAAAAGAAGTGATTGCAAAAGAGCTCGAAGAAAATTCATCACTTATAGCATTAAATTTAGCAAAAGAACTTATGAGTGAACTTAAAAATGCTACCAAGATAGAATTAAAGTTAAGTCCTGATGATTTTGAATATGTAAAAACACACTTGCAAGAACAAAGCAATATTAAATTTAGTCTTGATGATGCGATTAATAAGGGAAGTATTTTAATATTAAGTGATGCGGGTAATATAGAGTCAAACCTTAACAATCGTTTGCAAAAAATCAAAAACATGGTTAATGAATGATAGATTTAAATAACTTAAATATTAAAAATATGCAAATTAAAGAACTGGAAAATTTAGCTAGTAATTTGCGTGAAGTTATCATAGATACAGTGAGTAAAAATGGTGGACATTTAAGCTCAAATTTAGGTGTAGTTGAGCTTAGTATAGGAATGCATTATGTTTTTGATGTGCGAAAAGATCCTTTTATTTTTGATGTTTCACACCAATCTTATCCACATAAGCTTTTAAGTGGTAAGATAGATAATTTTCATACTTTAAGACAATTTAATGGCTTGAGTGGATATACAAAGCCTGATGAGGGGGATTATTTTGTAGCAGGACATTCAAGCACTTCTATATCTTTAGCAGTTGGAGCTTGTAAGGCTATAAGATTAAAAAAAGAAGATCGCTTACCTGTTGTATTAATAGGTGATGGAGCGTTAAGTGCAGGTATGGCTTATGAAGCTTTAAATGAGCTTGGCGATAGAGAATATCCTTGTGTGATTATTTTAAATGATAATGAAATGAGTATTTCAAGGCCAATTGGAGCTATTTCAAAATACCTTTCTCAAGCAATGGCAACGCAGTTTTATCAAAAGTTTAAAAAACGCATAGAAAATCTTTTAGAGTATTTTCCTCAAGGCGCATCTTATATGGCAAAGCGTTTTGAAGAGGGTTTAAGACTTATTACACCTGGACTCTTATTTGAAGAATTAGGACTTGAATATATAGGGCCTATTGATGGACATAATTTAAATGAAGTTATTAATGCGTTAAATCAAGCTAAAGCTATGAATAAACCTTGTGTAGTGCATGCGCAAACTATCAAAGGCAAAGGTTATACATTAGCTGAAGGTAAAAATGCTAAATGGCATGGAGTAGGTGCTTTTGATAGAAGTAGCGGAGAGAGTTTAAAGACTAATATGAACAAAAAAAGTGCGACAGAAATTTTTTCAAATACACTTTTAAATTTAGCTCAAAAATATGAAAATATAGTAGGTGTAACTGCTGCTATGCCAAGTGGAACTGGAATAGATAAGCTAATGGAGAAATATCCTGAGCGTTTTTGGGATGTAGCAATTGCAGAACAACATGCAGTTACTTCTATGGCAGCTATGGCTAAAGAAGGTTTTAAGCCTTTTATAGCAATTTATAGCACTTTTATGCAAAGAGCTTATGATCAAGTTATCCATGATTGTGCTATTATGAATTTAAATGTAGTTATTGCTATGGATAGAGCTGGCATAGTAGGAGAAGATGGGGAAACTCATCAAGGTGCTTTTGATGTTAGTTTTTTAAGTGCTATACCAAATATTACTTTAGCGGCTCCAAGAGATGAGGCTATGATGGAAAAAATTATGGAGTATGCTTATTTTCATCAAGGTGTTTTTGCTTTTCGTTATCCTAGAGGTAATTTTTTATTAGATGAAAATTTTAATCCATGTGAGATAAAACTTGCAAAAGCTCAAATTTTATCTAAAGTGCAAAGCGATAAAGTATTTTTAGGTTTTGGTCAGGGTGTGGCTAAGGCAAAACTAGCTTTAGATAAACTTGGTTTAGATTATGCAAGCTTAATAGATTTGATTTTTGCAAAACCTTTAGATGAAGAGCTTTTAAAAGAATTGGCAAAAGATACAAAAACTTGGTTTGTTTTTTCAGATAGTGCTAAGATAGGTGGAGTGGGAAGTTTGATTACAACTTTCTTGCAAAAAGAAAACCTTTATCATATAAAACTAGTAAGTTTTGAATTTGAAGATCAATTTATAACTCATGGTAAAACAAATGAAGTAGAAAAATTTCTAGAAATTGATGTTGAATCTTTGTGTAAAAAGATTAAAATTTATTAAAAGATAAAAAATATCCTTTAATATAATCATTTTTTTATAAAAAAAGCGTTATACTATATAAAAAATATCGGAGAATTAATAATGGAACTTATTCAATTGCTTAAAAATTGTGATTTAAAAGCTACTCCTCAAAGACTTTGTATTTTAAAAATTTTAAAACGCCATGAACATCCTAATATAGAATCTTTATACGAAAGCATTAAGGAAGAATATCCTTCTATCTCTTTAGCTACAGTGTATAAAAATTTAAATACTTTAAAAGAACAAGGTTTGGTTGTAGAAATCAACACTCCAAATCAAAAAACTTGTTATGATATTTATGAATATCCTCATATACATGTAATTTGTAGCAAATGCAATCATATAGAAGATGTATGTTATGAAGATAGTGGGATAAATAAATACCAAGAAGATCTTGAGAAAAAAATTGGCAATATCATTGATTATCTTGGCGTGTTTGCTTATGTGAATGGTTGTAAAGCTTGTAAAAAATAAAATGGTTTGTGAAGTCCAAAGACGCTTTTTACTTAAAAATGATGACTTTATAAAAATTTTAAAAGAAGAAAAAATTATATATTCTAAGGATAAAATACGCGTTTTCTTTACGCGTATAAGTCCTTTTTGTGATGTTAAATATAAAAAATTTAATAAAAATTATTATCGATTTTCACTTTATAAACTGCATGATATTTTAGATAAAAAAAATCATAAACTTTCTAAAAAAGAATTTAAACAGCAAAGTAAAAAACTTATAGGAAGTGTTATTAAGAAAACTAGAATTAGTTTTGAGATTAATAGTGCTCGATTTTTACTTTATAAGTTTAAAAATAATCTACAAGATTTGGTCATTTTGAAAGTTGTTTTTCCTACTTTTGAAAAAGCAAAGCAATTTAATTTACCTCACTTTTTTAAAAGCTATAAAGAGATTTCAGATGATGAAAATTTCTACAGCAAAAATTTAGCATTATATGGAGATTTTTCTAAAATTTTTGATAGTGCTAGATGTATTAAAATTTTAGATAAGCAAGAAGATATTAGCTTACATTTTCCAAATCAAATTCAAAGTTTTGAAGCGGGTAAAATCTTACTTTTTGTGCTTTTAAAAAGATTAAAAAATGACAGATTGAATTTTTTACAAAAATTAAATTTTGAAAGTTTTGAGCAATTTTTTGCAAGTCTTAGGCAAATATGCATTTTCTTTGAGCTTTTTAGCACTCTTTTTGAAAAGAGTATTCAAAATAAACTTCAAGATTATATTTTGAATTTGGAAAAACAAATTTGTAATGATAAAATTTGTAAATTTGAATTAGAAAAGTATATTTTTATTTTAAGTGATGAAAAAATCAATGATATTTTTCTTGATATGGATTTTATTTTAAAGAATGATTGTAGTTTTTATCAAGGAGAGAAAAATCAAATTTTAAAGTCTTTAGTGGCTTTTAAACTAAGAAAAGAATTAGTTTTTTTAAAGAAAAAAATTGTAAAATCTCAAACAAATCATGAAGAAGAATTAGAAAGAATAAAATTTTTATTATGCTATTTTGTAACTATGTTTGAAGAAAAAAGTATTGAAAAACTAAAAAATTATTTTGAACATAATTATTTAGAACAAATTTCATATGATGAAAATACAATAAAACAAATTGAAAAAAGCATTAAAAAATTAAAAATATATAGTTAGGAAAAACATGCAAAAACAAGAAAAAATAGTCAAAATGTTTGATGATATAGCACCAACTTATGATAAGGCTAATAGAATTTTAAGTTTTGGAAGTGATGTGAGTTGGAGAAAAAAAGCTTGTTTAGATGTTTTTAAATTTTCTAACAATGAACTTGATATTATTGATGTGGCTTGTGGTACAGGCGATATGATTATAGAATGGCAAAATCAAGCCTTAAGGGCAAATAAAAATATCATTAGTATAAAAGGAGTTGATCCAAGTGCGGGTATGCTTGAAGTGGCTAAGAAAAAAATTCCTGATGCGACTTTTGTGCAAGCAAAAGCACAAGAACTTCCACTTGAAAGTGAAAGTGCAGACATCATAAGTATAAGTTATGGCATACGCAATGTGGTAGATAGGAAAGAAGCTATAAAAGAATTTGCAAGAGTGTTGAAAAAGGATGGGATTTTACTTGTGCTTGAATTTACTAAAAGAGAGCAGGGTGGTTTTATAGCTGCTTGTAGAGATTTTTACTTAAAAAATATTTTACCAAAAGTGGGTGGATTTATCAGTAAAAATTATAGTGCTTATGAGTATTTACCAAATTCGATAGAAGATTTTTTAAGCAAAGAAGAATTTATTAAAGAATTGAGTGAGTATTTTGAAATGCTAGAGTATAAAAGCTTTAGTTTTGGTGTTTGCTCTATGTTTATTGCAAGAAAAAAATGAAAGTTTCAGAACTTAATCTAAAAGCTAAAAGTTTATTAGAATTTCATCTTGATGATATAGAGCTTAGTGGAGAAATTTCTAAAATTACCATTCATAGTTCAGGACATTGGTATTTTGATTTAAAAGATGAAAAATCAAGCATAGCTTGTGTGATGTTTAAAGGCTTTAATCAATTTGTCCAAGCTAAACCTAAAGTTGGCGATATGCTTGAACTTAGAGGCTATGTGAGTTTATATGAAGCAAGTGGCAGGTATCAATTTATCGCCAAAAGTATGCAAAAAACAAGTCTTGGAGATTTAGAAGCTAAATTTTTAGCTCTAAAAGAAAAGCTTGAAAAAGAAGGTTTGTTTGATACAAATGCTAAAAAAAGCATTATTAAATTTCCTAAAAAAATAGGTATAATTACTTCTTTTACTTCAGCTGCTTTGCAAGATATGTTAAAGCTAATTTCACAAAAAGAATACAATCTTTGCAAAATAACTATTTTTAATGCCCTTACCCAAGGACAAAGTGCCCCAAATTCTTTAATAAATGCTTTAAAAAAAGCCAATGAGTATAATTTAGATGCGATTATTTTGGCAAGAGGTGGTGGAAGTAGAGAAGATTTGTTTTGTTTTAACGATGAAGAACTTGCAAGATGTATTTTTTCTTTAAAAACGCCTATTGTTTCTGCTATTGGACATGAGATTGATTATGTTATTAGTGATTTTGTAGCAGATTTAAGAGCACCAACTCCAAGTGCAGCTATTGATATGATTTTTCCAAATAAACTAAGCTTAGAACAAGGACTTGATGAGCTTGCTATGTGTTTTAAAAACCAAATGTTAAATCATCTTAAGTTTTATCAAAACAAAATCGATCACTTGCAAAATTTAGCCAAAGCTAAGTCTTTAGAAAATGCTTTTTTTCTTAGAAAACAAAAGCTTGATTTTTTACAAAGCCAACTAAAGAGTGTTTTAAATTTAAAATTATTAAATTATGAAAATAAGCTTGATAATTTTGAGGAACTTTTAACTCAGCATAAAAATTTCTTTGATAAAAGTAAAAATTTGATAAATTTACAAAAAGATGGCAAAAATATCTCTCTTGAAAAGCTAAAAAAAGGAGATATTATAAAGCTTTGCTCAATAAATGAGAGTAAAGAAGCTCAAATACTATAAAAAGGAGATAAAATGAGAGTGATGAATTTTAGTGCAGGTCCTTCAAACCTGCCTGATGAGGTTTTAAAAGAAGCTAGGGAACATTTGTTTGATTATCATGGTAAAGGCTTTTCTATTATGGAAGTTTCTCATCGTGGAAAGGTTTTTGAAGAAGTGCATTTTGAAGCTATCAAAATGGCAAAAGAACTTTATGGTGTAAATGATGATTATGAAGTGCTTTTAATGCAAGGTGGGGCTAGTTTGCAATTTGCTATGATACCTATGAATTTATATATGGGTGGAGTTTGTGAATTTACTAATACGGGAGTTTGGACTAAAAAGGCTATTAAAGAAGCTGAAATTTTAGGAGTAAATACAAAAATAGTAGCAAGCACTCAAGAAAGTGAGTTTGATCATATCCCACAATTTGAATTTAGCGATAATGCAGATTATGCTTATATATGCTCTAATAATACCATTTATGGAACTCAATATAAAAGCTATCCAAAGACTAAAAGTCCTTTGATAATTGATGCTTCTAGTGATTTTTTCTCTAAAAAGATAGATTTTTCTAATATTGCTATGCTTTTTGGTGGGGTGCAAAAAAATGCAGGAATTTCAGGGCTTGCTTGTGCTTTTGTGCGTAAAGATATGATAGAGCGTAGTAAAAACAAAAATATACCTAGTATGTTAAAATATAGCGTTTATGCTGAAAATAATTCTTTATTTAATACTCCAGCAACCTTTGCTATATATATGTTTAATCTTGAAATGAAATGGCTTTTAAATCAAGGTGGATTAGACAAAATCAATGAGCAAAATATACAAAAAGCCAAAATTTTATACGATGTGATTGATGAGAGTAATGGTTTTTATAAAGGTCATGCCAAAAAAGAGGATAGATCATTAATGAATGTTAGTTTTAATATAGCTTATGATAAAAACTTAGAGCCAGTTTTTGTAAAAGAAGCTGAAGAAAATGGTATGATAGGTCTTAAAGGACATAAAATTTTAGGTGGAATTCGTGCTAGTATTTATAATTCTATCAGTATTGAAAAGGTTCAAAAGTTAAGTGAATTTATGAAAGCTTTTGCAAAAAAACATGCTTGATTTTTGGTGATTTTCACCAAAAATCATTTGTATAGTAAAAACTTTACTCTTTAATATTTATCAGCATTTTCCTAAGCCACTATTGTATTTTTTTTCAAGAAAATCTTTAAAAAATTCTTTTCTACTTTTACAAGGTGCTTTAGGATGTTTTTCTCTCATATGTTCAAGATATTTATCATAGCTTGCAACTCCAACTAAGGGATGAAAAAACCTTTCGGATTTTTCATACCATAATTTAAGTTTTTTTATCATGTTTTTTCCTTTTTTAATGCTATATAAGGGCTTTCTTTTAAAGGAATGTTTAATTTTTTGATAAAAATTCCAAAACAAGAAAGTATAACAAGCAAAGTGGTAATCATGAAAAACACACATAAAATTGCATTTATTAAATTGGAATTTTTAGCTTGAGATGCTAATTTTATATCTTTTTTGATTTGCTCGATTATTGCTTCATCTTGTGTTTGAGAAAGTTTTAAATTAAATTCTTGTATTTTTTGTGTATTTATTTGTACAGCAGCAACATGACTTATAGCATTATGGATTGGATCTCCTTCTTTGTAAGGAAGAATTTTTTGAATACCTCCATAAAGTGTTGCGATTAAAACAAAACAAGCAGGTATGAGAGTAATCCAAGTATATCTTGCCTTCCCCATTTTAAATAAAATCGCACTTGCTAAAAGCAATGCCATACCAGCAAGCATTTGATTACTCACTCCAAAAAGTGGCCATAATGAGTAAATTCCACCTTTTGGATCTATCGCTCCTTGGTAGAGAAAATACCCCCATCCACCAACACTTAAAGCTGTTGCAAAAATTCCTGCTAAGGTATTATTGATATTTCCTAAAGGTTTATAAACATTACCCAATATATCTTGAGCCATAAATCTACAAGCTCTTGTCCCAGCATCAACTGCAGTTAAAATAAACAAGGCTTCAAATAAAATAGCAAAGTGATACCAAAAGCCCATTAAATTCACTCCACCAAATAATTCATGTAAAATTAAAGCAACACCTACAGCAAATGTTGGTGCCCCACCAGTTCTTGATAATATGCTTTGTTCGCCTATATTTGTAGTTAAAGTAGTGATTTCTTCAGGAGTTATTTTAAAACCCCAGCTAGAAATAGCAGCAGCTGCATTTGCAACATCTACACCTATAGTAGCAGCAGGCGCATTGATGGCAAAGTAAAGACCAGGGTGTAAAATACAAGCACAAATTAAAGCCATGATAGCCACAGCACTTTCCATAAGCATAGAGCCATATCCAACAGCTAATGCATGAGTTTCATTTTCAAGCATTTTAGGAGTTGTGCCACTTGAAATTAATGCATGAAAACCACTAATAGCTCCGCATGCAATGGTAATAAATAAAAATGGAAAAATTGCTCCAGCAAATACAGGCCCACTTCCATCTAAATATTGAGAATTAATTTTTGGCATTTGAAGATCAGGTGCTACAAATACAATAGCTAAAGCCATAACCACAATAACACCGATTTTTAAAAAAGTTGATAAATAATCTCTTGGAGCAAGTAAAAACCAAACAGGTAAAATTGCAGCTATAAAACCATAAGCCATCATAATAAGCGCTAAAGTTGGTGCATCAAAGGTAAATATTTTCGCCCAATAAGGATCAGCAGCTATTTCACTTCCATAATGTATGGCTAATACGAGCAATATAAAACCTATAATAGAAGCTTCACCAACCCTACCAGGTCTTAAAAATCTCATATAAATTCCCATAAAAACAGCAATAGGAATGGTCATTGCGATGGTAAATAATCCCCATGGAGATTCTGCTAAAGCTTTTACAACAACCATAGCTAAAATCGCAATAATTATAAGCATAATTCCAAATATAGCAATCATTGCTATTGCGCCGATAAATTGTCCTAATTCATCTTTTATCATCTCTCCTAAAGATTTTCCATTACGACGCGTAGATATAAATAAAACTACAAAATCATGTACCGCACCTGCTAAAACACCGCCTATTAATATCCAAAGCATAGAGGGTAAATAACCCATTTGTGCAGCAAGTATAGGACCTACCAAAGGACCAGCTCCTGCGATAGCGGCAAAATGATGTCCAAAAAGCACAATTTTATTTGTAGGGACAAAATCACATCCGTCATTTTTAACTACAGCAGGAGTTGCTCTGTTTTTATCTAGCTCTAGCACCTTATAGGCAATATATCTACCATAAAATCTATACCCTATGATATAAATACATAAAGCAGCAATAACAAGATAAATCGCTGAAATACTTTCGCCATTTTGGAGTGCTAATATGCCAAAACAAACAGCACCGACAATGGCAACAAAAAACCATAATATTTTGTTAGTAATATTCATTTAATTCCTTTGCTTTAGTGAATTTATTTAGTGTATCGTAGAATTATATTTTATTGCTATATAGGATAAATAAAAAATTAATATATTACAAAATGTAACATATTTCTTAGTCAATTAAAAATTAATTTTATTGACTAAGAATTTGAAATTATTTAGATTTAAAACTTAGTGTCGCTGTCAATTGTAGAGTATCGCCATATCTGTCTAGATTGTATGGTAATTTGATGTTTGCAGCTATTATTTGTAAACCATCTTTTGGTTTTGTGAGTGTGATTGTTGCTATACCTTTTTCATTTGTTGCTATGTTGTCGATATCATCATTTTGATCTTCAAATTCAACTCCTTTTACGGGTTTTCCATCTAGTAAAACTTGGAGTTTTAATTTATCTCCTTCATGTAGTGTTAAAGGATTATGTAAAGGAACTATTTCAAATTTTAATCCTAATGGTTTTTTTGAACCTTCATCCCAAGAAAAAATACTTTTTCCCATTTTGAAAATTTTTCTTGTTTGAGTGACTTCATTTGCACCAGTAATATCTGTAATATCAGATCTTTTTTGTGCATAATGTTTTCCATCTTTTGTAAATGTGTAATATCCAAAATCATAATTAACACTTGCAACAGCAGGTTTTCCCTCAATAAATATTTTGTTATTTTCGTAGTCATAGCCAGCTTTTAAATTTTTTCCTTGAGAATCTTTTGCACTTATACCAAAAACCCTATCAGGTTGATATTGTCCCCAGTGATCATCAGCCCAAAAACCTACTTCATATCCATTGCTAGTTTGCATAGGAAAGAATTGATGAGCTAAAGCAGAACTTGCTATAAAAAAACTCAAAAACACCATTTTTGAAAATTTCATTTTTTCTCCTTTAAAATAATTTTGATAATCATTATATATATTTTTATTTATATAAAACTTAAGAATGTATTTTAATTTTTCCTTTATAAAAAAGAAAAATATTTTAATTTTTCTTATGTTAAAATCATAAATTTATTTTTAAATATTTAGGAAAAGTTATGAATGATACTATTAATATAATTGGTGCTAAAGAGAATAATCTTAAAAATATCAACCTAGAAATTCCTAAAAATAAGCTTATAGTTTTTACAGGACTTAGTGGAAGTGGTAAATCCACTTTAGCTTTTGGTACGCTTTATGCAGAAGGACAACGCCGCTATATTGAGAGTTTAAGTGCTTATGCAAGGCAGTTTTTAGATAAAGTTGGTAAACCAAATGTTGATAAAATAGAAGGTTTAACTCCTGCTATTGCTATTGATCAAAAAACAACTTCTAAAAATCCTCGATCAACTGTTGGGACTATTACTGAAATTTATGATTATTTAAGACTTTTATATGCAAGGATTGGCTCACAACATTGTCATCAATGTGGCCAAAAAATCTCATCTATGAGTGCAGCAGATATCGTAGGTGAAATCTTAAAGCTTCCAAAAGGGGCAAAAATCATCATTTATGCTCCTTTGATCAAAGAAAAAAAGGGAACTTTTGCAGATCTTTTGGAAAATTTAGTCGCAAAAGGCTATGTTAGAGCACAAATTGATGGGGTTTTAACGCGTCTTGATGAGGATATTGAGCTTGCTAAAACTAAAAAACATACAATAAAGCTTGTGATAGATAGACTCCAAATGCAAGATGATATGTTGGCAAGACTTGCAAGCGATATAGAAAAAGGTCTTAGTGAGAGCTTTGGTGAAGTGGAAATTGAAGTTTTAAATAATGAAGAATTAAACATAGCAAAACATTTTCATTATAGTGAGCATAATGCTTGTTTTGATTGTAAAATTTCCTTTCCTTTGCTTGAGCCTTTGAGTTTTTCTTTTAATTCTCCAAAAGGTGCTTGTCCAAGTTGTGATGGTCTTGGTATAAGATATACGCTAGATATGAAAAAGCTTATCAATGAAGAATTAAGCCTAGAAGCAGGAGCTGTAAAGCTATTATATGGGTTTAATAAAAGTTATTACTATAAGTTTTTAATGGCCTTTTGCGAGCAAAATGATATAAGGGTAAAAATTCCATATAATGAGCTAAGCGAAGAAGAAAAGCGTCTAGTACTTTATGGTAATGCCAAGGAAATTAACTTTTTATGGAAAAGACATCGCTTAAATCGCAAATTTGAAGGTGCAGTTAAATATGCTTATGAAATGCTAAAAGATGAAAAAGATTTAAGCGAGTATATGAGCGAAAAAACTTGTAAAGATTGCAATGGTCATCGTTTAAGAGCTGAAAGTTTAGCTGTAAAAGTTGCTGAAAAAAATTTGGGTGAAATTTTAGATATGAGTATAGAAAATACCACTGCATTTTTTTCAAAAGAAGCTAATTTTGCATATTTGAGTGAGCAAGAAAGATTGATAGCTAAGCCTATTTTTAAAGAAATTAATGAAAGATTGTTTTTTCTTTATGATGTAGGACTTGGGTATTTATCCTTAGGGCGTGATGCAAGAACAATTAGTGGGGGTGAAGCTCAAAGAATTCGTATAGCATCTCAAATTGGTAGTGGTTTAAGTGGAGTGATGTATGTTTTAGACGAGCCTAGCATTGGTTTGCATGAGCGAGATACAGCAAAACTCATTAAAACTTTAAGAAATCTTCAGCAAAAGGGTAATACTTTAATCGTGGTTGAGCATGATAAAATGACAATAGAAGAAGCAGATTTTATCGTAGATATTGGTCCAAATGCTGGTAAATTTGGTGGTGAAGTTGTATTTAGTGGAACTTATAAAGAATTATTAAAAAGCAAAAGTCAAACCGCCCTTTATATGAGTGGTAAAAAGCAAATTGCCCATCAAAAAAATAGAGAACAAAAAGATTTTATTAGTTTAAAAGATGTGAGCATTAATAATATTCAAAATTTAAGTGTAGATTTTCCATTGCATAATTTAGTAGCAATTACAGGTGTTTCAGGAAGTGGTAAAAGCTCGCTAATCTTGCAAACTTTGCTTCCATTTGCAAAAGAAGAGCTTAACCGTGCTAAAAAAGTTAAAAAACTAAGTGGGGCTAAGATAGAAGGTTTGGAAAAACTTGATAAGGTAATTTATCTTGATCAAAGTCCTATAGGAAGGACTCCTCGTTCAAATCCCGCTACTTATACAGGTGCTATGGATGAAATTCGTAATCTTTTTGCAGCTACCAAAGAAGCTAAAATGCGAGGTTATAAAGCAGGGCGTTTTTCTTTTAATGTTAAAGGTGGAAGATGTGAAAAGTGTAGCGGAGATGGTGAAATTAAAATAGAAATGCACTTTTTGCCTGATGTGATGGTAACTTGTGATGTTTGTAATGGCAAAAGATATAATGATGCAACTTTAGAGATCAAATATAAAGGTAAAAGCATAGCTGATGTTTTAAATATGAGTATTATTGAAGCAAGTGAGTTTTTTACTTCTGTACCAAAAATAAAACAAAAACTTGATACTTTGGTAAAAGTTGGGCTTGATTATCTTACCTTAGGACAAAATGCAACTACTTTAAGTGGCGGGGAGGCTCAGCGTATTAAGCTAGCTAAAGAATTAAGTAGAAGCGATACAGGAAAAACTCTTTATATTTTAGATGAACCTACAACAGGACTTCATTTTGAAGATGTTAATAAACTTATTGTAGTTTTGCAACATTTAGTTGATCTTGGAAATAGTGTGTTTGTGATAGAGCATAATTTAGATGTGATTAAAAATGCTGATTATATCATCGATATGGGACCTGAAGGTGGAGTTAAAGGTGGTAAGGTTATAGCTAAAGGTAGCGTTGAAGAGCTTGCTAAAAATCATGAAAAAAGTGGTTCTTACACAGGGTATTATCTAAATTTAGAGTTAAAAAACACAAAAAAATAAATTGGTTGAAGTTATTCTTCAACCATAAATTTCACCTTTTTTATATTCATAAATACTTTGCATATCTTTATCTCCTCTTCCTGAAAGATTTACAACTATCACACTTTTTTTCTTTAAAGTCGGACAAATTTTTTCTAAATAAGCTAATGCATGTGAGCTTTCAATAGCGGGTATAATACCTTCTTCTTTACATAATAATTTTAAAGCATTAATACACTCATCATCACTAATAGCATGATAACTTGCTCTTTTACTTTCTTGCAAATATGCGTGCAAAGGCCCTATGCCAGGGTAATCAAGCCCAGCAGAAATACTAAAAGTATGAGCAATGTTTCCTTTATCATCTTGTAAAACTTTAGTTTTCATACCATGGATAATACCCTCTTTACCTTTAGTAAGTGTGGCTGCATGATAAGGTGTATCTTTTCCTAAACCTGCTGCTTCAACGCCTATGAGTTTAACTTTTTCATCTTTTAAAAATGCATGAAAAATTCCAGCAGCATTGCTACCACCTCCAGCTGCTGCTATGATGTAATCAACTTTTTTATTTAATTTTATAAGTTGCATTTTACATTCTTTACCTATAATACTTTGAAAATGCGTAACAATTTGCGGATAAGGATAAGGCCCCACTGCACTTCCTACTACATAAAATACTTCTTTGGTATTTTTAACCCAAAACTTTAAAGCCTCATCTACCGCATCACTTAAAGTTTTACTTCCACTTTCTACCGCATGAACTTTTGCTCCTAAAAGCTCCATTTTATAGACATTTAAGGCTTGTCTTTTTACATCAATAGCTCCCATAAATATCTCACACTCAAGTCCTAAAAGTGCTGCTGCAGTAGCTGTTGCAAGCCCGTGTTGTCCTGCTCCAGTTTCTGCAATAATTTTTTTCTTATTCATTTTCTTTGCCATTAAGGCTTGAGCTATGGCATTGTTGATCTTATGAGCTCCTGTGTGAGTTAAGTCTTCTCTTTTTAAATAAATTTCATGATTATAAAGCTTGCTTAAATTTTTAGCATGGTATAAAGGCGTAGGTCTTCCCACATAATTAGCTAAGAGTTCTTTTAATTCTGTGTTAAAATCTTTATCTTTTTTGAGTTTTAAAAAAGCTTTTTCTACTTCATCTAATGCTATTTTTACTTCATTTGGCACAAATTGCCCACCAAATTTTCCATAATATTTTTTCATAGTATTTCCTTAAAATGATTAATAATTTAAAATCAAAAAATGATCAACTAAAACTAAAAATGTAAAATAAAAATGATTGAAAATGTAGTAGCAGGCTTAACGCCAAGAAAAAGAAGCTTTGTTAAATGAGTATTCTAAATTTAGTTTAGAAAATTTTTTCCTTTCCATAGTTTTTCCTTTTAAAAAATTGCCAAATGACTTTACATTCTAAGATAATTATTATTAAAAATTCTTTAAAATGATAGTTTATAAAATAAATACTAAGAAAATTTATAATGTTTGATTTTTTATATAATGATATAAGTTATATAGGGCTTTTTATAGTATGTTTTCTCTCTAGCACACTTTTGCCTATGGCTAGTGAGGCTTTTGTGCTTGCTTTTGTGAAATTAGATTTTAATGCTTATATGGTTTTATTTATAGCAAGCTTGGGGAATACTTTGGGTAGTTTAAGTACTTATGCATTAGCTTATTTTGGAGAGAGTCAAATTTTGGAAAAATATTTTAAAAACTCTTTATGTAAATTAGAAAAAATCAATGCAAACTTTAAAAAATTTGGCTCTTTGTATGCTTTTTTTACTTTTTTACCCATAGTGGGAGATCTTTTTGCACTAGGGCTTGGATTTGCTAAGTATTCTTTTTTAAAAGCAAGTATTTTTATAGCCTTGGGTAAATTAAGTCGTTATGCTTTTGTAATTTTCATAGCAAATTCCATTTAAAAGCCTTGATTTTAAAAGATTTAAAAGTCTAGCATTATCAACATCTTTTAAAACTTTTATGGTGTTTTTTAATTCATGATTTTTCATAGGCATTTTTGCATCTTTAAAACACCTTATCGTGCTTCCTCTAGCAAAAGTACTATCACAAATGACATCTACTAAATACTCATCAAAATTTGCTAAATTTGGATCAAGCATATAAGCAATAGTTAATGCATCGTGTATCCATGTGCCATTTGTGCCTCTTGTTTTGCTTGCAAAATCAATCCAAACTCTTAAAGTCTGCACTAAAAAATCACAAAGAGGATTTTGATTTTCTAAAGCATTTAAATCTTCATGTGTGAGCATAGTTTGCATTGTTGCATTATAAGGAACAAGTGTGATTTTAGCTCTTGAGTTTAAAACTATACTAGCAGCTTCAGGATCAAAACCAAAATTTGTATCTTTGATATGATAAGGCATATCAAAACTTCCACCCATGATAAAAATTTCTTTTACATTTTTATCAAAGTCTTTAAAAAGCTTCATAGCTATGGCTATATTTGTTAAAGGCCCTATAGCGCAAATTGAAATTTCACCTGGGTTTTGCATAACAAGCTCACCCATTTTCATACAAGCATTTGGGTTTATGTTTTCTAGGATTTTTATAGGTTTTATATGATCCCAAAGATGAGTAAGCTTAAACTCTTCTACACCTTTATCTAGTCTTTGTCTCCAAAAATGACTATCTTCACATAAAGCTTCATGAGCACCTAAATACAAAGGTATGTTTAGATTAAGCTTATTTAATAAATCTTTAGCAACACTATAAGCGGTTAAAGCTTGCACATTACCACTTAAAGTGCTAATCATTTCAAGTTTGATTTCTTTGGAGGCTAAAATAAGTCCAAGGGCTAAACCATCATCAGTATTAGCCCCTGCTATTCCATTGCCTATATCAGTATCTAAAATAAGGCGTATCATATCGCATCTTCTATTAAATTTAAATCCCTGCCTCTAGTTTCTGGTGCAAAGAAAGTTGTGATAAAACCAATTCCTGCAGTGATAACAAAATACAAGGCTATTGGCCACCAAGTGCCATAATAAGCAAGCAAAGCTGAAGCTATCATAGGAGCGGTTCCTCCTGAAAGTATAGAGCCAAATTCTTTTGCTAGTGCCATTTTGGTATAGCGATTTTTTGCTCCAAAAAGCTCCACACCCCACGCAGCTTGTACGCCAAAAATTCCTAAAGATGCTAAAGACATACCTACAATGATAGTTAAAATTACAATAATTTCATTTTTACTATCAAGTAGCATAAAAGCAGGGAAAGCATAAAGCATTAAAAGCAAGCAAAAGGTTCTATAAGTAATACGCCTTCCAAATTTATCACTTAAATATCCTGCTAAAGGTATAACCAAAAATCCCACCAAAGAAGCGATAACAACAGCAGTTGTGGCTACTGATTTATCAAGAAGTAAAATTTTAGTTACATAACCTACTATAAAGCCTTGTGCAAGATAAGATGGTCCATTTTCTCCTATTCTTATGCCCACCATAGTCCAAAATGCACGACTTTTCTGCCAAAAAGTTCTTTCATCTTTTTTCATATGTGCTTCATTTTCATGACGAATTTTTAGCATTAATTCTTTTTGTTTTTCAAAAACAGGAGTTTCTTTTATATTTAAACGCATATAAACAGCAAAAAGTGCTATAAAAATACTTCCTATAAAAGGAATTCTCCATCCCCATTCTTTAAAACTAGCATCATCCATACTTGTAACTAAAAGCCACACAAAAGCTGCAAGTAAGGTTCCACTGTTTGATCCAAGTGCTATAACAGAAGAGATTAAACCTCTATGTTTGCTAGGAGCATATTCTCCAAGCATGACAGTCCCACCTGAAAGCTCAGCACCTGCTCCAAAGCCTTGCATAAAACGCAAAATAACCAAACATATAGGAGCCCAAATTCCAATTACTGCATAACTTGGTATAAAACCAATTAGAGTAGTTGAAATACCCATTAATGCAATGGTGCTCATTAATACATTTTTTCTTCCGTATTTATCTCCTAAATATCCAAAAAATAAAGCTCCAATAGGTCTAGCAATAAAACCTATACCATAAGTAACAAAACTAAGCAATAATGCTATAACAGGAGTTTGTTCAGGAAAGAAAACTTCTGAAAAAACAGTAGCTGCAGCTAAGCCATAAAGTGCAAAATCTGCATATTCCATGGCAGTTCCTAGCCAGCATGAAAACACAGCCTTTTTAAATGCCTTTTTTCCTTGTGGAGTTTGAAAATTTTCATCCGCGATTGATTTTGTTTGCAAGATTAAACCTTTGTTTTAAATTTAAAATATAATTGTAACTAAAATGCTTAAAATGGAAATTTAATACTTTTTACCGACTTTTAAATAATTTTGGGCGATAATTATTATTATTTTTTAATATAGGAAAAAAATGAAAACTTTAACAATAATTGATACTTTTGGCTTTTTCTTTAGACTTTTTTATGCTTTAAAGGGGTTGAAAAATTCAAAAGGTGAGCCTAGTAATATGATTAGTGGTTTTGCTAATTTTATTTATAGTTTGAAAAATGAACATCCTAGTGATATGATTATTTTTGCTCTTGATAGTAAAGGAAAAACTTTTAGAAGTGAAATTGATCCAAATTATAAAATCAACCGCACTCCACCTCCGCCTGATTTATTAGCTCAAATTCCAATTTGCATTCAAATGATAGAAAAAATGGGTTTTTCAAGTTTTTCTTGCGAAGGATATGAGGCTGATGATATCATCGCATCTTTAGTTAAAGAGTGTGAAAGTAAGGATATTTTTATAAGAATTATCACTCAAGATAAAGATTTATATCAACTTATAAAAGATGATAAAGTTAGTATTTATAGCCCTATTTCAAAAAATGATTATAATGAAGCAGGGTGTTTGGAAAAATATGGGGTAAAACCTAGCCAAATAAGAGATTTTTTAGCTCTATGTGGAGATAGTTCAGATAATATCCCAGGGGTAAAAGGAATTGGTGCTAAGGGTGCTAAGAATTTACTTGATGAGTTTGAAAGTATTGAGGGAATTTATGAAAACTTAACACTAGTGCGTAATGAGAGAAGTCGTAATTTGTTGCTTGAAGGCAAAGAAAATGCCTTTTTAAGCAAAAAACTTGCTTCTTTGTATGAAAATTTAGATGTAAAAGATATGCTTTTAAATTGTGAGTATCCAAAAGATGAGCCTTTGCTTAAGATTATGGATATTTTAGAGCATTATGAATTAAATGCTTTGTTAAAAAAACTACGCACTAATCCTACTAATAAAGATAAAAATTTAGGATTTAATGCAAGATTAATTTTAGATGAGAAAGAATTATTTGAAATTTTAGAAAAAATTGATGATCAAAGCATTGTTGCTTTTGACACCGAAACTACGGGCTTGGATACTAAAGAAGCTAAGATAGTAGGGTTTAGTTTTTGTTTTCATGAAAGTGAAGCCTTTTATGTGCCACTTGCACATGATTATTTAGGAGTTTGTAAGCAAATTTCTATGCAAGTAGCTAAAAAGGGTATAGAAAAAATATATCAAAGCACGGTTATAGGCCATAATCTTAAATATGACTTTGAAATCATAAAAAATAATTTTAATTTACTTCCTCCAAAAAACTATGCTGATACTATGATACTTGCATGGCTTAAAGAGCCAAGTTTGCGTGTAAATATGGATGATTTGGCAAAAAGATTGTTTGCTTATGAGACTTTACATTTTGAAGACTTGGTAAAAAAAGGAGAAAACTTTGCAGGAGTGGATGTAGAAAAAGCTTGTAAATATGCTGCTGAAGATGCTTATATTACTTTAAGATTTTATTTGTATTTTTTAAAAAATTTAGAAAAGCCTTTATTTGAACTTGCACAAAAAAGTGAGTTTGAATTTATCAAAGTGCTTATTATGATGGAAAATAATGGCATTAAACTCGACACTCGAAAGCTTGAAAACTTAATGCAAAGTTTTAATCAAGATATTAAAATACTAAGTGAAAAAATATATGATTTAGCGGGTGAAAAATTTAATATTAACTCTCCTAAACAAGTAGGGGATATTTTATTTGAAAAATTAAAATTACCAAGTGGTAAAAAAGGTAAGACAGGTTATTCTACTGATGAAAAGGTTTTAAATGCTATTTTAGATGAACATTTGATTGTAAAAGAAATTTTAGCTTACAGAGAGCTTGCAAAATTAGTTTCTACTTATTGTGAACCTTTGTTAAAATTAGCTAAAAAAGATGAAAATTCAAGAATTTATTCAAGTTTTTTGCAAACAGGAACAGCTACTGGACGCCTTTCATCAAAAGATCCAAATTTGCAAAATATCCCTGCACATGGTCAATATGCTAAGGATTATAAATCTTGCTTTATTGCAAAAGAAGGATTTAGTTTTATCTCACTTGATTATTCACAAATTGAGCTTAGAATGCTAGCACATTTTAGTGAAGATGAGAAATTATTAGAAGCGTTTTCAAACGATGAGGATATTCATGCAAAAACTGCTATTATGATTTTTGGCCATAGTGATTATGAGACAAGAAGTATTGCTAAAAGTATAAATTTTGGTCTTATTTATGGTATGGGTTATAAGACTTTGAGCCAAAATTTAAAAATAGAAGCGAAGTTAGCTAAAGAATATATTGAAAAATATTTTGAGAATTTTACTAGTATTAAAACTTATTTTGAAAAAGTAAAAAATGAAGCTAAGCAAAATGGCTTTATAAGTACTTTACTAGGTCGTAAGCGTTATTTTGATTTTGAAAATGTAAAGCCTATGCAAATTGCAATGCATGAAAGAGAGAGTATTAACTCTATACTTCAAGGTTCAGCTGCCGATATAATAAAATTGGCAATGATAGAAATAAGTAGAAATTTGGATGAAAACAAACGCTTAATTTTGCAAATTCATGATGAGCTTATTTTTGAAGTAAAAGATGAACTTTGTGAGGATTTTGCAAAAAAAGCTAGTGATATTATGGAAAATATTGTAAAATTAAAAGTTAAATTAAAAACTTCATCAAGTATTGCCAAAAATTGGGGTATATTAAAATAAGGAGAATGTTTAATGGATCTTTCAACCATACTTGGGATGGTATTAGCTGTTGTTAGTATTTCTGTAGGGGATATTTTAGAGGGTGGTAACCCTTTGCATGTTTTACACTTAGCGTCTTTTATTATCGTGGTGCCTACAGCAGCTTTTTGCGCAATGACTTCTACACATAAAAAAATTGTTAAAGGTGCATATAAGGAATTAAAGGTAGTTTTTAAAGGTTCGGGGGTAAATTTAAGTCAAAGAATAGCTGAGCTTGTAGAATACTCTGTTATAGCAAGAAGAGATGGACTTTTGGCTTTAGAGTCAAAAACTAATGAAATTGACAATGAGTTCTTAAAAGAAGCTATGATGATGATGGTAGATGGTAAGAGCGTAGAAGAAATTAAAGAAAGTATGGAAATTCAAGTAGAAGAAATGGAAGAATATTATAAAGAATGTGCAGAATATTGGATACGCTTTGGTGAAACTTGTCCTACTATGGGGCTTGTTGGTGCTGTTTTTGGATTGATTTTGGCACTTAAACTACTTGATGATCCACAGGCTATGGCAGCGGGTATTTCAGGAGCTTTTACAGCAACTGTTACGGGAATTTTTGGTGCTTATGCTTTATTTGGGCCTTGGGGTAATAAAATGAAAGCTAATTCACATGATTTAATTAAGGAAAGAATAGTTATTTCTCACGCTATTGTAAGTATTGCAGAAGGAGCTAATCCAAGAGATTTGGAGGCAAAGTTATTTAACTATTTAAGCCATGATGAGCCTAGAATTTCTCAATTTGATAAATAAGAGTTAAAAATGGGAAAAAAACATAAATGTCCAGAATGTCCAGCAGGTGAAAAATGGGCAGTGCCTTATGCAGACTTTTTAAGTTTGCTTTTGGCACTTTTTATTGCTCTTTGGGCGATTTCTGAAAGTAATCCTGCAAAAACTGAAGCCTTGAAAACTGAATTTGTTAAAATTTTTGAATTCACTGCTTCTAGTCCTTTAGAAAAAGAAAGTGAAGTGCATAATAAATATAGTGCACCTTCAAATGCAAATGTAGAAGAGCTTGAAAAACTTAAGAAATTAAGTATTACTCAACAAGAAAATATAGAAAAATTAAAAGCAGCATTAGATCAAAGAGAAAATAATATAGTTTTAAATTTACCAGCTAGAGTTGAATTTGCTAGGGGTAGTATTCAGATTGATTCTGCTGATGTACAAGATTTTTTAAAGCGTATTAGTGAAGTGCTTAAGAAAATGCCAAAGCAAGCTCAAATAGAACTTAGAGGTTATACTGATGCAAGCGATCGGGATCCTAAGAGAAATTTTGATTTAGCTAGTAAAAGATCTCAAGTTGTAGCTGATTATTTAATAGCTAAAGGAATCGATCCAACTCAACTTATAGTTGTAAGTTTTGGTGATAATTATCCTTTAAGTGCAAATAAAGAAGATGAAATAAATAATAGGGTAGAGTTTTATATTCGCGTAGATTCTTCAGACAATCAAGTTAGAAAGTCAGTATTAGATCAAATAGAAACTTTTAAATAACAAATAAGCTTTATAAACTTATTTGTTATTTTCTCCGCCAAAACGAAGCAATGCTGAACCCCAAGTAAATCCACCACCAAAAGCATCAAGCAATATTAGTGAGCCTTGTTTTAAACGACCTTGTTCATAAGCATCATTCATTGCCATAGGTATTGAGGCTGCTGAAGTATTGCCGTATTTTTGCACTGTAACTACGCATTGTTCATCTGTAAAATTTAATTTTTCTTGCACGGCTTTAATAATTCTTAAATTAGCTTGATGAGGTATAAAAAGATCAATTTCTTCACTTTTTATATTATTTTTTGTAAGAATATCAACAACATCGTTACTTAGAGTATTTACTGCAATTTTAAATACTTCGTTTCCTTTCATTTGCATAGAAAGAGGAGAGCAAATGCTACTTTTTTGAGATCTTTGAGTTATTAATAAATCTCCAAACTCCCCATCACTTGCTGTATGGGTATCTATAATCGGATAATTATCATCTAAAGATACAATTCCAGCACCAGCTCCATCGCCAAATAAAACACAAATACTTCTATCTGTATAGTCTATAATAGAGCTAATTTTTTCAGCTCCAATAATTAAAACATTTTTCTTTGTTTTGCTTTCAACCATAGATTTAGCAAGTTCTAAAAGATAAATAAACCCTGAACATGCTGCAGAAATGTCAAAAGCAGTGATGTTTTTTAATCCAAGATTATGAGCAATTTTACATGCAGTTGATGGCATAGTAAAGCAATCAGGACTTAAAGTAGCAACAATAATAGCATCTATGTCTTGAGGTTTTAAATTCGCTCTTTGTATAGCTTTGATAGCTGCTTTAGTACCAAGATCACTTGTGTTTTCATCATCATTTGCTATGCGTCTTTGTTCTATTCCTGTTCTTCTTAATATCCACTCATCACTAGTTTGCACCATAGATTCTAATTCTTTATTGCTAAGTATTTTTTCAGGGATGTAAGAAGCTATACTTTTTAATGAAGCTTTAGTTGATTTCATAATTGGCAAGTTCTTTTTCTATAGTTTGATTTATATTTGATTGTGTAAAATTTAATGCTTGAAAAATAGCATTTTTAATGGCTTTTGGACCGCTTTTACCATGACTTATAATGACACATTCTTTCACACCTAGAAGTGGAGCCCCGCCATATTCTTCATAATCAATGTGGGTTTTTAATTCATTAAAAGCAGGTTTTGCTAAAAGATAGCCAAGTTTTGATAAAAAAGATTTTTGAATTTCTTGTTTTAAAAGTTTTGTAATAACACTTGCTACACCTTCGCCGGTTTTAAGTAAGATATTTCCATTAAAACCATCGCATACTAATACATCTATCGTGCCATTAAATATATCTCTTCCTTCAGCATTTCCGACAAAATTTGAAAGTTGCTTTAAAAGTTGATGGGTTTCTTTAGTAAGCTCATTTCCTTTGCATTCTTCTTCACCATTTGAAAGCAAAGCAACTCTAGGCTTAGCAATTTTTAAAATTTCTTTAGCATAGGCTTCACCCATAATGGCAAATTGAAACAAATGCTCACTTTTGCAATCAACATTTGCACCAACATCTAACACTAATGTTCTTGAATGGATATTTGGCATTAAAGTGGCTATTGCAGGTCTAGCGATATTGGCTAATCTTCCAAGTCTTAAAGTAGCCAAACTCATAGTAGCTCCACTATGTCCAGCTGACACAACAGCTTTTGCTTTTTGATTTCTTACTAAATCTATGGCTTTGTAGATTGTACTATCTTTTCGTTTTAATGCATCTGTAGAATTTTCTTCCATAGCAAATACATCAAAAGCCTCTTCATATTCTATATATGAGTTTAATTCTTGAGGGATTAAGGTTTTAAGCTTTTGAGGATCTCCTACTAAGATGGCTTTAAATTTTCGCTCTTTTAGAGCTTGAATTACACCTTCTATAATAGGCTTTTCCCCAAAATCACCACCCATTGCATCAATAGCAATGCTCGTCATTGTTCTTAATATTCCTTAGTTACAGGATTTACACGATGAGGCATTTTGTAGCTACCATCTTTATCCTTAATAGGCATAGGTAGGGTAACTTTGTAATGAGTTCTGCGTTTTGCTGCGCGAGTTTTGCTCACTCTTCTCTTAGGTACTGCCATTTTTTACTCCTTTATTAATTTAAACATTTATTACAATAAAAATAATCACTTAAGTAAGATTGTAATTCACTTGTAGCAAGCTCTATTAAGTCAATATGAGAGTCAAAAAACTCCATAGTATCACTTAAAGTATTATTTTCATCTTTAAAAATTCCATCGCTTGCAAAAAGCTCTATATTTTGATCGATTTCAAGTTCCATTTCATCACCACATCGATCGCAATTTCTATAAGTAAATCCTTTAAAATTAGCTGTTATTTTAGCTAATTTTGGATTAACTTTTGTAATAGTTCCTTCAAAAACTATATTATCAAGATCTAGTTTAAAAGGATAAGCTACAGAGCTAAGTTTTGCAAAGGCAATTTTCATTATAAAATTTCAGTTTTTGAAAAGAAAAATTCTATTTCAATTTTTGCATTTTCCAAGCTATCGCTTCCATGAACCGCGTTTGCATCAATACTATCTGCAAAATCTGCTCTGATAGTACCAGGAGCCGCTTCTTTTGGATTTGTAGCACCCATTAATTCTCTGTTTTTTAACACAGCATTTTCGCCTTCTAAAACAGAAACCACAACTGGACCACTGATCATAAATTCAACTAAGTCTTTAAAAAATGGTCTATCTTTGTGTACAGCATAAAATTCTTGTGCTTCTTTTTCTGAAAGCTGTATTTTTTTTGTAGCCGCTATTCTTAGACCATTGCTTTCAAAGCGTGTTAAAATTTGACCAATAACGCCTTTTTTTACTGCATCAGGTTTAATAATAGAAAGTGTTTTTTCCAAAATCGTCCCCTTAATTTAGAATAAGTTTTATATTTATAAAAGAGCTAATTATATCAAAAAATGCTTTAAAATTATATAAAAATTGTAATTTTGAGTTATAAAATGAAGAAGCTACAAGCATCTTAAATACTAGAAAGATGCTTGTATTGGGTATTAATTAAGCAAATACCGGAGTTGAGCCATCTCTTAAATCGCTTCCGATATTATCACGACTTGGTTGACCACTAACTACATCGCTCCATACAATACAGCCATCAGTTGGACATGCACTTGCACATGCTGGCTGATCATTATGTCCTACACATTCAACACATTTATCAGCATAAACATAATATCTATCTTCGCCCTCAGGGTTATTTGCATCATCTACGATTGCACTTACTGGGCATTCATCTATACAAGAACCACATGCTATACAAATATCAGTAATTTTAACTGCCATTTTTTACTCCTTAAATATTAAAAGTTTAATATAAGATTATCAAAATTGTCTTAATTTTATTCTTAAAATCTTTTAATTTTGATAATAAAATTAATTTACATACAAATTTACACAATTAATAAATTTTTAAATTTACAAATGATATTATTTTGTTACAAATAAAATTTATTAATTAGGAGATAAACGATGATAGTAACTAAAAAAGCTATTGATTTTACAGCACCTGCTGTATTAGGTAATAATGAAATAGTTGGAGATTTTAATCTTTATAAAAATATAGGACCAAAAGGTGCAGTAGTATTTTTCTATCCAAAAGATTTTACTTTTGTTTGCCCTTCTGAAATTATTGCTTTTGATAAAAGATATCAAGATTTTAAAGATAGAGGTATTGAAGTAATTGGTGTATCTTGCGATAACGAATTCTCTCACTTTGCTTGGAAAAATATGCCTGTAAATCAAGGTGGTATAGGTCAAGTTAAATTTCCTTTAGTAGCTGACTTAACAAAACAAATTGCTAGAAATTTTGATGTTTTATTTGAAGAAGCAGTTGCTTTAAGAGGTTCTTTCTTGCTTGATGCTGATGGAACAATCCGCCATGCAGTTATAAATGACTTACCACTTGGAAGAAACATTGATGAAATGATTAGAATGGTTGATACTATGCTATTTACTAATGAACATGGTGAAGTTTGCCCAGCTGGTTGGAATAAAGGCGATGAAGGTATGAAGGCTGACCCTAAAGGTGTTGCTGATTATCTAAGTAAAAACGAAAATAAATTATAATTTTTTAAGCTGAAAGTTATTCTTTCAGCTTAGTATAAATTGTGTTATAAAGTTACAATACTCTCAAAATATACTGATTAATATACATTTTTGATAAATGCTTTTAAAATATTATAACTAGGACATCATGTAATAAATAATTTACTTTTTATTTTATATATTTATTATTTTGTTGTCATTTTATTGTATTAATAGCATGATAATCGTTGTATAAAAATTTACTACAAAATTTTAAGGAGCTGTTATGGTTTTTTCATTTTCTAAGAGCTTATCTTCAAAGCTTATATGGATAATGTGTGTAGGTGTAGTTTCTATTGTAATACTGATTAATTTAGTCAGTTATTTTAATTCAAAAAATAGTACTTTTGATTTACTAACAGAAATGCAAATAAACAATATGATGGATACAAATGCTCTGTATGATTTTTATGGAACAACTAAAAGATTAGCTATAGAATCTTTAGCAGAACAATTTTCTAGTAATTTAAATATGCCTTCAGAACAAATTATGCAAAATCTCAAACTAGCTGCAAAAACTTCTGGTTTTGAGCTAGTTTATGTTGGTTTTGAAGATAGTGGCAAAAATTATCAATCAGATGGTCAAGTACTTGATTTATCAAAAGGTTATGATACCAAAAATAGAGGTTGGTATAAAGAAGCTAAAGCAGCTGGAAAATTTATAACAACTGATCCATATAAATCTGTAACAACAGGAGAAATAGGAATTACTTATGCTATTCCTGTTTATGCTAATGGAAAACTCTTAGCGGTAGTTGGAGGTGACTATAATTTACATACTTTTTCTAAAGATGTTTTAGCTATAGGGCATTCTCAAAGTTCCTATGCAGCAGTATATGATAAAGAAGGTATGGTAATTTTCCACGAAGATAAAGATAAAATGCTTACTAAAACTGACTTAAGTATTAATATAGCAAATGCTATTAAAGCAGAGCCTGATTTAATTGATCCAAGTAAAGAAGATACCTTATTTTATGCCAAAGATGGTGCAGGCAAAACACAAGTTGCAACTTGTAATCAAACTTTAAATCCAAAATACATTGTATGTTCTATTACAGATGAATCTGTATATACCGATGCAGTTAATAAAGTTTTATTCCAACAAGTTATTATTGCATTAATAGCTATTATTGTAGCTTTAATCTTAGTAAGATTTGCTATTATTAAAAACTTAAAACCTATAGCAGTTATAACTACCGGCCTTAAC